>CAYNUN010000058.1:0-8943 GCA_964400345.1 uncultured Methylobacteriaceae bacterium | reverse complement strand
CTCGCGCTCAAATCTTTTTTCAGCAAGATCGGCGGCGCGCCACCTAACTTCCTGAAAAACAGAGAGAAAAACAAGAGCGCGGAAACGCGGTGGGCGCGCCGCGTCGGTGCGGGTAGCACCGGGGTAGCACCGAGAAGAAAGTTCGGCACGGTTCGGCGCTTTGATGATGCAGGTGTTCGGCGACCGATTGCGGCGCTGTCGCCTCGGCCGGGGCGGACGGAAGCGTTCCGTTGCGGAGAACAACGACTTCAATCTCCGACTTGGCCTAGGCTTGCACCTCTGCCGGCGCGGCATTCCGCAACGGTACGTCGCTTCCGGCGCGCTGTCCTTCGCATTGTGGTGCGCCGCCCTCGGCTTCAGGATCCGGTCCTTCGCGGGCGACGGTTTTCTCTGCAAATGCTCGACGGCGGAATCCCGGCGTAATGCACTCCCGCATGGTCCCGCCGGACATCGACGGTCCGCTCCGGATCCTTCGGTCTCTCCTCGCCGCCTGCCGAATGGATGTCGTCCCAGAAAATGCGGACGAGTGATCCCTGGAGGCGCTCAAAGTGCCGGACGTCATCCGCACGGGCGTCGTTTGCTCCGCGATCGTGCCGGAATGCCTACCGTCCTTCGTCGCGACCTCGCTCTTCGCACTCGAAAAGGCGGTGCGCGGTTCGGTGTCCCCGGCCTCGTCGGGGCGAGCGGCATCGGCGTCGAACTCGAGGTAGCCCTCGACTTGTTCGACTACGACACCGCGGCCACGATCATCATCGCGGTCTTCCTGCTCGTTCTTCTCGGCGAACACATCTCCGATCACACCCGAGGCCTCCTGATCGTGCGTCGGCCTCTCGTGTCGCGGCGGCTGCTTCGGCGCGCTCCGCCGATAGGGCGAAGCAACAAGGCGACCAAGGCTCCGACTGCCGGTGCGGAAGGAACGGCCTACGCAGATCTTTTTCGAGCGGCTTGGGACGTCGACACCTTTCCCGAATCGGTGAAGGTGTCATCGTACCGTCATTCACCCTCCCCAGAACCGTTCGTAATGTCTGGAGGTTTCGTCATGCGCGTAGGCATCAACGGCATGGGCCGCATCGGGCGGCTGGCATTGCGGGCGGCATTCGGCGCGGCGGGCAGGCCGGCGGACGATCCGCGCGCGGGCAACCGGGTCGAGGTCGTGCATCTGAACGAGATCAAGGGCGGGTCGGCCGCGACCGCGCATCTCTTGGAGTTCGATTCGACCCAAGGCCGTTGGCGCGAAAGGTTCGGCGCGAACGAAGGCAGCATCATGATCGGCGACCGACGGCTCGGCTTCTCCGAGTACCGGACCGCCGACGACATTCCTTGGGGCGATCTCGGCGTCGATCTCGTGCTCGAATGCACGGGCAAGTTCCTCACGCGCGAGACGCTCGACGGCCATCTTGCGCGCGGTGCGAAGCGGGTGATCGTGGCCGCTCCGGTCAAGGTGGCCGGCGTGCTGAACGCCGTGGTGGGCGTCAACGACGACCTTTATGATCCGGCGAAGCACACCATCGTCACCGCCGCCTCCTGCACCACCAATTGCCTCGCACCCGTGGTGAAGGTGCTGCACGAGGCGATCGGGATCCGCCACGGGCAGATCACGACCATCCATGACCCGACCAACACGAACGTCGTGGTGGACGCCCCGCATCGGGACCTCCGCCGCGCTCGCTCGGCGATGCTCTCGCTCCAGCCGACCACCACCGGCAGCGCCACGGCCATCGGACTGATCTACCCCGAACTCCAGGGGAAGCTGAACGGCCATGCCGTGCGCGCGCCCGTTCTGAACGCTTCGCTGACCGACTGCGTCTTCGAAATGAAGCGCGAAGTCACGGCGGAGGAGGTCAACGGCCTTTTCGTCGAGGCCGCCCGCGGTCCGCTTGCCGGCATCCTCGGTTATGAGGCGCGTCCGCTCGTATCCGTCGACTATCGAGGCGATACACGCTCCGCCGTCATCGACGGATTGTCTACGCTGGTCACCGACGGCACGATGCTGAAGGTCTACGCTTGGTACGACAACGAGCTCGCTTACGCCTGCCGCATGATCGATCTGGCCTGCCGGCTCGAAGCCGAGGGACTCTGACCATGGCGGACACGGCCGTCGGACCCGCTCCGCAGCCCGGCTCCGGAGCCGGACTGCGCAACTATGCGATCGTCACGGCCGCCTATTGGGGCTTCACCTTGACCGACGGCGCCTTGCGCATGCTGGTGCTGTTCACTTTCTTCAAGCTCGGCTACTCGCCTTTCACGCTCGCCTTTCTGTTCCTTCTTTACGAAGCGGCGGGCATCTTCGCCAACATGATCGGCGGTTGGCTCGCAGCGAAGCATGGCGTGAAGCGCATGCTGATCGTGGGGCTGTCGACCCAGATCATCGGGTTTCTGGGCCTGTCGCTGATGGATCCGGGCTGGGAGGCGGGGCTGCTGGTCGCCTGGGTGGTGACCGCGCAGGGCATATGCGGGGTCGCGAAGGACCTCACCAAGACCGCGTCGAAAAGCGCGATCAAGATCACCGAAGCCGAGGCGAAGGGTGCGGGCGAAGGCCGCCTCTTCAAATGGGTCGCCTGGTTCACCGGCTCCAAGAACGCGATGAAGGGCCTGGGCTTCTTCCTCGGCGGCATTTTGCTCGAAACCTTCGGCTTCTCGCTCTCGCTGCTGTTGATGGCGGGTGCGCTTGCGCCCGTGCTCGTCGGCGTCGTCGCATCGCTGCCGGCGCTCCGCGGCAAGGCCAAGGCGAGCGGATCCGCGAAGGAGCTGTTCGGCAAGAGCCGGGGCGTCAACCTCCTCGCATTCGCCCGCATCGGCCTGTTCGGCGCGCGCGACGTCTGGTTCGTCGTGGGCGTACCCGTCTTCCTTTACGCCCAAGGCTGGACCTTCACCATGGTCGGCGCCTTCCTCGCGCTCTGGACCATCGGATACGGCGTCGTGCAGGCCTCGGCGCCCGCGGTGGTGCGCCGAAGTGCCGACGGGCTTTCCAACGAGGTGCCGGCGGCGCGTCGGTGGTCGCTGGCGCTGCTCATCGTGCCGCTCGTCCTTGCCGGGATCTTGAGCCTCGTCCCGCCGCGGCCCGATTTGATCCTGGTCGCGGTTCTGTGCCTGTTCGGCGCGATCTTCGCCGTGAACTCGTCGGTTCACTCCTACCTGATCCTCGCCTATGCGGGTTCGGAGAAAGCGGCCGAGGACGTCGGCTTCTACTATGCGGCGAACGCCGCCGGTCGTTTCATGGGCACGCTGCTCTCCGGGCTTCTCTACCAGTGGGGCGGCATCGAGGCCTGCCTGATCGGGTCGGGCGCAATGCTCTTCGCCTGCTGGGTCGCGACCCGGGCGCTTCCCGAGAACGTCGCCGCCGAGCGCGCAGCCTTCTGAGCGAGGTGGCCTGTTTCCCGTGCCCGTCTTCGCCCGGCGACCGTTCGGAAACATCCGGCCGTTCACGCGAAAGTGCGGGGCGGCCCGCTGCTGCACATGACGCACAGGGTTTCGCCCGACGACTTGCAGGACTTGCAGGACTTGCAGGACATGAAGAACCTGACCCGGCATCGAGCCGGGTTTTCCCTCATGTGGCCTAAATGATGGCTTTCCTGATCTTGGCGGTGACCCATTCGCCGAGCGCCACGGTACTCAGAATGATCAGAAGGATCAGCGAGACCTGAGGCCAGGCCAGCGTGTTCAGCGAGCTTTCGAGCGCCAGCCCGAGGCCGCCAGCCCCGACAAGGCCGAGCACGGTCGACTCGCGAATATTGATGTCCCAGCGAAAGACGCAGATCGTCGCGAAGGCGGGCAGGATCTGCGGCCAAATCCCGTGGCTCATGACCTGCGCGCCGCCCGCCCCTGTGGCACGGATCGCCTCCACCTGACTTTCGTCGATTTCCTCGATGGCTTCGTAGAGCAGCTTGCCGATGAAGCCGATGGATCGCAGCGCGATGGCGATGATGCCGGCCAGAACGCCCGGGCCGAGCACGGCCACAAGCAGCAGCCCCCAGATCAGCGCGTTGATCGAGCGTGAGGCGACGATGATGAACAGCGCGAGGGGACGCACCAAGGTCGTGCTCGGCGTCGTGTTGCGGGCGGCGAGGAAGGCGAGCGGCATCGCGATCACGACGGCGATCAGCGTGCCCAACGTGGCGATGTTGAGCGTGTCCCATAACGGGGCCCACAGCCGATCCATATAGGACCAGCGCGGCGGCAGCATGCGGCCGAAGATGTCCTGCGCCTGCCGCGGGGCGTCGTCGACGAAGGCCCAGATCGTATCCCGGGTCATCAATCGCCACGAAAAGACGGTCACGGCGACGAGCGCCAGCCAGCCGAACCAGCGCATGCGGCGGCGCTCGCCCGTCAGCAACCGCCAATGGCGCGCACCGTCCTCGGACATGATCACCGCCATATCAGGCCATCCTCTTGCGGATCCAGCCGGAGGCGTATTCGCAGAGCATGACGATTCCGATGATGATGATGAGAATGGCCGCCGCCGATTCGAACTCGTAGCGATCGAGTGCGGTGTTCAACGTCGCGCCGATGCCGCCGGCCCCGACGATGCCGATCACGGAACTCTCTCGGAAATTGATGTCGATCTTGTAGGCGGCGAGCCCGACGAAGCGCGGCATGACTTGCGAGACCACGGCATAGTCGATCACCTGCCAGAAGCCGCCGCCCGTCGAACGGACGGCTTCGACCTGCGCCTCATCGATCTCCTCGATATCGTCCGCGATCAATTTCGAGAGAAAGCCGATCGTCGAAAGCGACAGCGTCAGGAAGCCTGCAAAGGTGCCGAAGCCGAACATCGCCACGAACAGGATGGCGACGATGATCTCTTGGAAGGCCCGTGCGACGGCGATGACCGCGCGGCAAAGGCCGTAGAGCCAGAGCGGCGCGATGTTGCGTGCCGCACCCAAGCCGATCGGCAGGGCGAGGACGATCCCGAACACGGTGGCGCAGACCGTCATGGTCAGGCTTTCGATCAGCCCTTGCTGGATATCGCTCCATCGGCTTTGGAAATCCGGCTGCAGGAAGCCGGCGAACAGCCGTCCAGCCCGGACGAGGCCTTCGGAGACACGGGTCCAGTCGACGTCGACGCTGCCGAATGCCGACACCAGATAGGCCGCCGCCCCGACCGTCAGCCCCCAACGCAGTCGTGCGTCGGGGATCATTCGGGGGCGCTTCCAGTTCCGGGGAACAGTCGTTTGTGCGATCGGAGCGGCCATGGTCAGCGAACCGATGCGGCGGCGACGGGGCCGTACGCGGATACGGCGTCGGGGTCCTCATCGTCTTCCGAACTCGGCTTGGCCCAATCCTCCTCGCCGTAGATCCGCGTAAGAACCTCGGGCGTCAAACCGTTTGCGGGTCCGTCATAGACCACGGCGCCCGCGCGCAGGCCGATGATCCGGGGCAGGAACATTTGCGCCAAGGCCACATCGTGAATGTTGACGATTCCGGCGAGCCCGCGCTCACGACACAACTCGGTGATCAGACGCATCACCTGGCGCGACGTCTTCGGGTCAAGGCTTGCGGTCGGTTCGTCGACGAGCAGCAATTCGGGATCCTGCGCGAGCGCACGCGCGATGCCCACGCGCTGGCGCTGGCCGCCGGACAGCGCGTCGGCGCGCTTGTCGACATGATCGGTGAGACCGACGCGATCCAGAAGCGCGAATGCGCGTTGGATGTCCGCCTCGGGGAAGCGACGAAGCCAGCTGTCGATGAAGCCGACATAGCCGAGACGGCCCGAGAGCACGTTCTCCATGACGGTCAGCCGCTCGACCAGCGCATATTCCTGAAAGATCATGGCGATGCGCCGGCGCGCCTTGCGCAACTCGGTACCGCCCAGCGACGTCAGCGTGATGTCGCCCAGACGGATCGTGCCGCCGGTCGGCTCGACCAGTCGATTGACGCAGCGGATCAGCGTCGACTTCCCGGCGCCGGAAGGACCGATCAACCCGATCAGTTCGCCCGGCGCGAGCGTGAAGGAGACCCCTCGCAGCGCCGTATCGCCGGTCTTGTAGCGCTTCTCCAGACGGTCGATGGTCAGCACGTGCAAGCGGTCCGGCCTGTCGTTCGAAGGAAGGGGCAAGGTTGTGCCCCTTCCGATGCATCGGGTTGCGTCGAGCGCGGCGTCAGCGACAGTTGTACTGCACGCCCACCGACGTATCGACGTCGCGCACGACCTTCCAAGCCTCGCGATAGGTGATCGGCATGAACTTTTCGCCGGGAGGGATCTGTTTGCCGAACTCTTCGGCAAGAGCCGAACCCGGCCACTGGAACGTCGTGAACGCCTCCGCGATCTTGACCTGAAGGTCGGCGCGAAGATTGTGGGCCACGCCGTAGGCCGTCGTCGGGAAGCGGTCCGATTCGTAGATGACCTTGAACGCGTCGGCCTTGACCACGTTGCGGGCCACCATGCGCCGCGCAACCTCGCTCGCGATCGCCGCCACGGGATAGTCCTTGTTGGCGACGCCGAGGACGGAATTGTCATGCCGGCCGGAGAACACCGGCGTGAAGTCGCGGTTCGCCTCGAGCTTGTAGGTGTCGCGCAGAAGGGCGGACGGCGCCTTGTAGCCGGAGTTCGACGTCTCGGCCGTGAAGGCGACGCGTTTCCCCTTGATGTCTTCCATCTTCTCGACGCCGGAGCCCGCGTGGGTGATGAACTGCATCCTGTAGCCGAAGTCGCCGTCATTCGCGGCCATGATGAACATGGGTCGGAAGCCTGCGCAGTTGACCGCCAGCGGCGTCGAACCCGTGTTGAAACCGGCGACATGCAGCCGGCCCGCGCGCAGCGCCTCGATCTGCGCCGCGTTCGACTGAACGGGGAAGAACTGCACCCGCTTGCCGGTCACCTTGGTCATATGCTGCAGAAACCCGTCCCACACCTTCGCGTAGACGGCCGGATCCTCGACGGGGGTGTAGGCGAAGATCAGCACGGACGGATCGACCTGTTCGCTCGCGGCGGGAACATCGGCCACGAGGTCACCGTCGGCGTCCTTGAAGCGCGCATCCAGCGCAAGGACCGAAGAGCTTCCCAGCAACAGGGCGGCGGCGGCGAAGAGGAAACGGCGAGTCGGATTCATGGAGGGCTCCCGAGCTGTGCTCCGCTTTTCCCATCAGAAGCCTGTGACACTGGCGTGACGACGGCTCGACGGCGCGCCCGTGCGACCTTCGAACGCGGGGCGTACGTCCCGGCATGAAACATGGGTTCGGCGAACAGACTGGAGTGTGCCGGTGCGGGGTCATGCGGAACGCCGGCGCATCGCTTGCGCGGCAGACCGCCCGGTGGAGGCGGCCTTATTCCCGATAAAGCCTCGACATCCCGAAGATGCTCGCGCAGCCGATGGCCGCGAAGGCCAGAATGCTCCAACCGAAGGCGTCCGGATCCTGCGCGCCCGGGATCCCGCCGACGTTCATCCCGAACATGGAACTCAAGAGATTGAGGGGCGCGAGGCCGACCGTCACCATCGTCAGGAGCAGCATGTTCCGGTTCATCGCGACGGATCGCCTCGCCTGAAGCTGATCCCCGATCAAAGCCGCGCGTTCGCGGACCGCGTTGAGATCGTCCAGCATGCGGCCGATCTGCGCCGTGGTTTCGCGCAGATCGCGTCGGTCGCGTTCGCCCAACAGCCGGCCGGGACCGTCCATCACGAGCCGCGACAAGGCCTCCCTCTGCGGCCCGGCCGCTCGTCTGAGGGCCAAGGCCTGAAGCCGGACCCGCGCCACATCCCCGCCGATGTCGCGGCTCTCGGCCCCCAGCGCGACGTCTTCGAGTTCGTCGACGCGCTCGATCATCGCCGCGATCAGCAGGTCGAGCCTGTCGATGAGACGTTCCGCCAGCCGCGTCACGAGTTCACCCGGAGACGCGGGGCACACCCCCCGCCGAATTTCATCCGAAAGGTCGGCGGCGGCGGCGACGGGATGTTTCTGCACGCTGACGACGCGATGGGAATCGCACCAGATGCGGATCGTGTGGAGGTCGTCCGGCATCGCCGACGGCAGAAGGGTCACGCTTCTGAGGATGAGCACCACGCCCTCCTCGTGCCATCCGCAGCGCGGCACGGGGTCATGCTCGAGAAGCTGCTCTGCGACTCCCTCGGGCAAACCCGCCCGATCGAGCCTGCGGCGCGTCGCCGGATGCGTGCCCGAACAATGAAGCCAGACGAAACCCGCGGGCGATTCGGCGGACGGCGCCGCGGCTTCGGGAAGGACGCTTCCCGCACCGTCGAATGAATAGGCCGCGATCAGACCGTCATGTGCCATGCCTTCGCCTCCGAAGAATTCGGCTATGGCCGCCGGTTGATGACAATTCGATGACGGGTCTGGAAGTTTTCGAAACAAAAAGGAAAGTCGTTATCCACAGACGTCATGAATGCGTCATGCATCATCGGTAGGCGAGAGCTCATCAGGAGATCGCCATGCTGACGATATCTCACCTTACCAAGACATTCGGCGCAACGAACGCGGTGAACGACGTCTCCTTCACCGTTCCGAAGGGGCAGTTCGTCGGCGTCATCGGTCGTTCCGGCGCGGGCAAGTCGACGCTTCTGCGCATGACCAACCGTCTCGCCGATCCGAGCGCCGGGACGATCCGCTGGAACGACACGGACGTGACGGCGCTGCACGGCGCCGAACTTCGGGAATGGCGTCGCCGCTGCGCCATGATCTTTCAGCAGTTCAATCTGGTCGGCCGCCTCGACGTGTTGACGAATGTGCTCATGGGCCGGCTCGCGATGGCGCCCTCTTGGCGCTCCATGCTGAAGCTCTGGGGTGAGAACGACCGCGCGATCGCACTCGCCGCCCTCGAACAATTCGACATCGCCGAATTGGCGGCCAAGCGCGCCGATCAACTTTCGGGCGGCCAGCAGCAGCGCGTCGCGATCTGCCGTGCCCTCGTCCAGGAGCCGGAGATCATTCTCGCCGACGAGCCGATCGCCTCGCTCGATCCGCGCAACACGAAGATCGTGATGGACTCGC
>CAYNUN010000057.1:0-9101 GCA_964400345.1 uncultured Methylobacteriaceae bacterium | reverse complement strand
ATCTCGAGAGCCTCGGCCGCCCGCCGACCGCGCTGTGCGCCTGCGAATTGCGTTCGCCCGCGCCCTTCGACGATGCGGGCTTCGAGGCCTTCAACCGGGCCTATATCAAGCCTTTGCAGGATTGGGGGATCTTCCGGGACGGGATCAACCCGATCGCCCGAAGCAATGTCTGTCCCGAACTGGACAAACCCGCGGGACCGTCGTTCCACGCCTTCTCCTACATCGTGCCCGCGAGCGGTCCGGCGTCGACCTTCGTGATCGCGGGCAGCGGAGAATCGCCGGAAGGAAAGGCGAGCTACAAGGACTTCTGCGTTCGGCCGGGCGATCGCTCTCCCGACGGGATCGCGGAAAAGGCGCGTTTCGTGCTCGGCGAGATGGAGCGCCGCATGGCGGCCCTCGGTTTCGGCTGGGAGGATGCGACGGCTTCGCAGCTCTATACGGTCTATGACGTGCACCACATCTTGGCGTCGGAGATCGTTCGGCGCGGGGCGATGCGGGGCGGCCTGACCTGGCATTTCTGCCGCCCGCCGCTCGACGTGCTCGATTACGAGATGGACGTCCGCGGCGTGACGAACGAGGTCGTTCTCGCCTGAAGTCCTAGACGAAGTAATGCGGGTGGCGCGCGCGGATCGCCTCGGCGTCGGGGATCACCAAGGACAGATGACGCTCGAGCGCCGCGAGCGCGGACGCTTCGTCGCGCGCCCTGAACGCGGCGAGGATGTCGTCGTGATCGGCGATGACGGCCGACATCCGGCCCGGCACGGGCAAGGTCATGCGCCTCAGCCGATCGATCTGCGCCTTGGCCTGCTGAGCGATCCGCCACAGGCCGGGATGCCCGGCGATGTCGGCGATGGTCTCGTGAAACGACTCGTCGGCCGTGTGGAAGCCGTCCTTGTCGCCCGCCGCGGCCATGGCCTTCTGACGCGCGACCACCGCGGCGAGACGCTCGTCGTCGGCGGGCCGCGCGCGGGCGATGGCGAGCGAAAGCGCCGCGGCCTCCAACGCCTGACGGATCACGACCGCCTCGGGCAAAGCGGCGACCGGGATGCGCCCGACGAAGGTTCCCGATTGCGGGAAGATCTCGACGAGCCCCTCCTCCGCCAACCGGATGAGCGCCTCACGCAGCGGCGTGCGGGATACGCCGAAGCGCGCGGTGAGCTGTTTTTCGACGAGCGGGGGTCCCGGCGGCAGCGACAGATCGAGGATCGCGCCGCGCAGCTCGGCGACGATCGCGCTCGCCGCCGTAGGGCGTGCCCTCGGTGCGGGCGGGCGACGGTCCGACGCGGGCGCGGCGGCTGGGATGAGTCTCGGCGTCATTTGACATACTAATATATTAGTGTACTGAATCCGGCAATACGGAAACGCCCGCGTGCCCCTGCATCCAGACCGCCTCTTCCCTTCCGACCCGAGCATGCGCGACATCGCGCGGCGGCTTTACGCGGACGTCCGGGATCTGCCGATCATGTCGCCGAACGGCAATACGGACCCGGCCGGGTATGCGCTCGACGAGGACTTTCCCGACCCCGCCGCGCTCTTCGTGAAGCCGGATCATTACGTGTTCCGGATGCTGCATTCGCAGGGCGTGCCGCTCGAACGGCTCGGCGTTCCGCGGCTCGACGGCGGCCCGGTGGAGACCGATCCGCGCGTCATCTGGCGGCGCTTCGCGGCGCATTGGCCGCTGTTCCGCGGCACGCCGACGCGCATGTGGTTCGAGCATGCGCTCGAAGACGTGTTCGGCATCGAGGAGCGGCTGACGGAAGCGAATGCCGACCGCCTCTATGACGCGATCGCGGAGAAGCTCGCAGCGCCCGCCTTCCGCCCGCGCGCGCTTTACGAGCGCTTCCGCATCGAGGCGATTTCGACGACCGACGGCGCGCTCGACGATCTCGCCCATCACGACACCGTTCGCGCTTCGGGCTGGAAGGGCCGCGTGCTCCCCTGCTATCGGCCGGACGCCACCGTCGACCCCGAATTCGAAGGTTTCCGTGCGAACGTCGCCGCTCTCGGCGACCTGACGGGCGAGAATACGCGGACCTGGTCCGGCTATCTCGCGGCGCACCGCGCCCGCCGCGCCTATTTCATCGCCCGCGGCGCGACGGCGTCCGACCACGGACACGCCACCGCACGCACCGCGGATCTGCCGCGGGCCGAGGCGGAAGCGCTCTTCGCGCGGGTCGTCGCGGGTCCGGTGAGCGCGGAGGAGGCCGACCTCTTCCGCGGCCAGATGCTGACCGAATTCGCGCGGATGAGCCTCGACGACGGACTCGTGATGCAGATTCATCCGGGCTCGTTCCGCAACCATTCGCCGACGCTCTTCCGCGGCTTCGGGCGCGACAAAGGCGCGGACATCCCGACCGCGACCGACTATGTGCGCGCGCTGAAGCCCCTGCTCGACGCCGTGGGGCACGAACCGCGGCTCACCGTGATCGTCTTCACGCTCGACGAGACGAGCTATTCCCGCGAATTGGCGCCTTTGGCGGGCGTCTATCCGGCGCTGCGGCTCGGGCCGCCCTGGTGGTTCTTCGATGCGCCCGAGGGGATGCGCCGTTTCCGCGAACTGACGACGGAGACCGCGGGCTTCGCCAACACCGTCGGCTTCAACGACGACACGCGCGCCTATCTGTCGATTCCCGCACGCCACGACATGGCGCGCCGGTGCGACTGCGCCTTTCTCGCACGCCTCGTCGCCGAGCATCGCCTCGACGAAGACGAAGCCGTCGAAACCGCCCATGATTTGGCTTACCGTCTGGCCAAGGCGGCCTATCGCCTCTGAACCGGGACAACCGGTCGAGAAAACCCCAAGGAGGAACTTCCCATGACGACGAGACGCCTCTTCCTCAAGCTTTCCGGCGCCGCGCTCGCCACGCCCGCGCTGCTCGGCAAGGCTTCCGCGCAGGCCGTGACCCTGCGCTCCGCGGACACCCATCCCGACGGCTACCCGACCGTGGAAGCGGTCAAGTTCATGGGTCGGCTCGTCGAGGAGCGGACGCAGGGCCGCATCCGCATTCAGGTCTTCCATTCGAGCCAGCTCGGGCAGGAAGCCGACACGATCACGCAGACCCGTCTCGGCGTGCTCGACATGAACCGCATCAATCTCGGCCCGCTGAACAATCTCGTGGCCCAGACCGCGGTTCCCGCCCTGCCCTTCATCTTCCGCTCGGTGTCGCACATGCGTGCGGTGATGGACGGCGACATCGGCCGCTCGATCCTCACCTCGCTCGAGCCGCATGACCTGATCGGCCTCGGCTATTACGATTCCGGCGCGCGCTCCTTCTACAACGGCCGCCGCGCGATCAACCGCCCGGCCGACATGGCGGGCCTCAAGATCCGCGTCCAGCAGTCCGACCTCTTCGTCTCGCTGGTGCAGGCGCTCGGCGCGAACCCGACGCCGATGCCCTTCGGCGAAGTGTTCTCCGCGCTGCAGACGGGCGTCATCGACGGCGCCGAGAACAACTGGCCGTCCTACGAGTCGACCCGCCATTTCGAAGTCTCGCGCTTCTATTCGATGACCGAGCATTCGATGTCGCCGGAAGTTCTCGTCATGTCCAAGCGCGCTTGGGACCGCCTCGCCGCTCCCGACCGCGAGATCATCCGCGCGGCGGCCCGCGAGTCCGTGCCTCACATGCGCGGCCTTTGGGACGCGCGCGAGCGCACCGCCCGCCAGACGGTCGAAAGCCGCGGCGCGGTGGTCAACACCGTGGAGAAGCAGCCGTTCATCGACGCGATGCGGCCGGTCTACGCCCGCTTCGCCGGCACGCCGGAGCTCCAGGCGCTCGTGAGCCGCATCCAGGCGGTCGCAGGCTGACGCCCAAAGTCCCGCCGCGGCGTCACGCGCCGCGGCGGGAACTTCACCGGAGACCGTGATGCTCGACGCCTACTCCGCCGTTCTGAAACGCTTGTCGACCGGCGCGCTCTGGTCGGCGGGGTTGGGCCTCATCGCCATGACCGTGCTCGTGGCATGGCAGGTGTTCGGCCGTTACGTCCTGAACGCGACGCCGACTTGGACCGAGCCTTCGGTGCTGCTCCTCATGAGCTGGTTCATCCTGCTCGGCGCCGCCGTCGGCGTGCGCGACGGCGACCATATGGGCTTCGAGGTCGGGCTGCATCTCGCCCCTCGACCTCTGCGCTTCCTGATGCGTCTGACGACCCATCTCGTGGTTTTCGGCTTCGGGATCGCCATGGCCTGGTACGGCGCCGAACTGGCGCGCAAGACCTGGTCCGCGGCCATGCCGATGATCGGGATCAGCCAAGGCTGGGACTTCGTGCCCATGTCCGCCGCGGGCCTGCTCGTCGCGCTCTTCGCCGTCGAGAAGATCGCGAGGCTGTTCACGCGCGGCGACGAGCCGGAGCCGACATCCGTCGGCCACGGGGGCGCGTGACATGGAGCTTTCGATCCTTTTCGGCGTCTTCGCCTTCCTGCTGCTGATCGGCACGCCGATCGCCTTCTGCCTCGGCGCGGCCTCGCTGGCGACCATCATCTATATGGATCTGCCGGCGGCGGTGATCTTCCAGCAGATGAATTCGGGCATGAACGCCTTCGCCATGATGGCGATCCCCTTCTTCATCTATGCGGGCGACCTGATGATCCGCGGCGGCATCGCCGACCGCCTGATCGCCTTCGCCTCGAGCCTCGTCGGGCATCTGCGGGGCGGCCTCGGGCAGGTGAACGTCGTCACCTGCACGCTGTTCGGCGGCATTTCCGGTTCCGCGGTGGCGGACGCGTCCGCCGTCGGCGGCATCATGATCCCGCAGATGGTGAAGCGCGGCTACGCGCCCGATTATGCGGTCAACGTGACGGCGAACGCGGCGATCATCGCGCTGTTGATCCCGCCGTCGCACAACATGATCATCTATTCGCTTTCGGCGGGCGGGAACCTGTCGATCGCCGATCTCTTCACGGCGGGGATCGTGCCGGGCTTCATGCTCTGCGGCGCGCTCATGGCGGCGGCTTGGGTCGTGGCGGTCAAGCGCGGCTATCCGGCGGGCATCTTCCCGGGCTGGCGGGCCGTCGGCGTCTATCTCGTCGCGGCCGCGCCGGGACTGCTTCTGATCGGCATCATCTTCGGCGGCGTCCGCTCCGGCATCTTCACCGCGACGGAGAGTTCCTGCGTCGCCGTGGTCTATGCGTTCCTGATCACCGTCGTGGCCTATCGCCAGCTCACTTGGAACGGCTTCGTCGAGGCGACGCTCGGCGCGGTGCGGACGACGGCGATGGTGCTGCTCGTGATCGGCGCGGCGGGGGCCTTCGGCTGGATCATGGCGCTGCTTCAGGTTCCGGCGCAGGCCATCGCCTTCATGAAGAGCATCACCGACAACGCCTTCGTGATGCTGCTGATGATGAACGTGACCCTTCTCGCGCTCGGCACCTTCATGGACATGGCGCCCATGATCATCATCTGCACGCCGATCTTCCTGCCGGTGGTGCAGGCCTTCGGCGTCGATCCGATCCATTTCGGCGTGATCCTGATCCTGAACGCCGGAATCGGTCTGAACACGCCGCCCGTGGGTTCCGTCCAGTTCGTCGCCTGCGCCATCGGCAAAGTGTCGATCGGCGAGAGCATGAAGACGATCTGGCCGTTCTACGGGGCGTCGGTCGCGGTGCTGATGCTCGTGACCTATGTGCCGGCCTTTTCGCTGTGGCTTCCGGCGCTCTTCAAATGAGCGCCTGAAAGGCAGGCGGGACCGGACCGGGATAAAGCCCCTCAGCCGACCCGGCCGCAATGCCGGGCGAGCGCCGCGCCGAGATCGAGCAGCGCCTCGTCGCCGTGCCGCCACCCGACGAGCCCGAGTCCGACCGGGCAACCGTCGACGGTCCCGATCGGGATCGAGATCTGCGGAAGACCCGCAAGGCCCGCGATGCAGACGATCCTCATCACCCGCAACCTGTAGCGCTCGAGTTCCTCGAAGGATGCATCCGCGCGGGGCGCGATACAGGGGGCGGAGGGCACGGCCAGCACCGTTCCCGGCGCGATCAGTCCGCGGACATGCGCGGTGATGCGTTCGCGCGCCGCCCGCGCGGACGTCTCCTGCTCGGGGGTCACCGCCCGTGCGACGTCGATCCTTTCGCGCACGCCCGGGCCGAGCTTCGGATCATGCGTCTCGATGAAGGGCCCGAAGGTCTTCCAGACCTCGCGCGCCTGAATGAGACGGAACGTCTCGCGCCAGACGTCCAAGCCGTCGGGATCGCCGATCCGGAGCCGTTCGACGTTCTTCGGCAGTTCGGTCATGTCGGCGAGCGCAGCGCGCAGCAGGCCCGCGACCGACGCGTCGGCCTCCGCGAAAGCATCTTCCGCGACGAGCAGGCGGCGAACCGGAGAACGGACGGCCTCTCCGTCGAGAAGGACGCCGCCGACCTTGCGCAGCACGCCGGGCCCTGAAGCGAACCAGCCGCAGGCGTCGAAGGACGGCGCCATGGCCATCTCGCCCGAATCGTCGACGCGCCCCGTCGACGTCCTGATGCCCCAGACGCCGTTGAGCGCGGCGGGGATCCGCACGGAGCCGCCGGTGTCGCTGCCGAGCGCGAAGTCGCAGCTCCCCGCCGCCACGGCCGCGGCCGAGCCGGAGGACGAGCCGCCCGGAATGCGGCCCGGGGCGCGCGGATTGGCGGGCATGCCGTAATGCGCGTTGATGCCGCTCACGCTGTAGAACAACTCGTCGCACACGGTCTTGCCGACGACGGTCGCGCCCGCGTCGAGAAGGCGCGCGACCGCGCTGGCATGGCGCGGCGCGGGCTTCTGGACCGCGAGCCAGGCGGGGCAGCCGCCGCCCGTGCGCTCGCCCGCGACGTCGAACATGTCCTTCACCGCGGCCGTGAGTCCGTCCAGCGGACCGCCGGGCCGGCCCGCAAGCGGGGCGGCGAGATCATGGGGCACGAAGGCGCCGGACCGACGGCCGGCGGATGCGTTCTCGCTCATCGTCGTTTCCGCCCTTACGCCCGAATGTCGGCGGGATGGTTCGTCTTGAACCATTCGTACATCTGCAGCCCGTCCCAGCTCACCACGCCCTTGTGGGAGAGGATCTCTTCGAGCATGCGCGCGACATGCGGCGTGCGGTGCGGAACGCCGGAGAGATAGGGGTGGAAGGCCACCGCCATGAATTTCGGCCGTTCGGCGCTCTCCTCGTAGAGCGTGCGGAAATGATCCATGCCGCGGGTGTACTGCACCTCGGACGGATGGTGCTGCAGCGCCATGGCCACGATGTCGTGAATTTCGAAATTGTAGGGCAGCGCCGCCACGGGCTTGTGCTTGGTCTTCAGCCAGACGGGTTCGTCGTCGAGCACCCAGTCGCCGATATATTCGATCCCGGCGGCGGAGAGATGATCGAGCGTGTCGAAGGTCTGGGTGAGGCCCGGGCCGAACCATCCGACGGGCTTCTTGCCCGAGAAGCGGGTGATGATGTCCACGGCCTTTTCGATGACCGCCTTCTGGTCGTCGAGCTTGTGCATCGGCTGCTGGTCGTAGCCGTGCGCGTTGAGCTCCCATCCGGCCTTCAGACAGGCCTCGACGACCTGCGGATAGGTTTCGCAGGAGCGCGCATTGAGGGTGACGCAGGGCCTGATGCCGAGACGATCGAAGATGCGCTTCATGCGCCAGAAGCCGACGCGCATCCCGTATTCGTGCCAGGTCCAGTTGGGGTGATCGGGCTGCTGCGGCTGGCCCTGCGGCGGGGAGATGACCATCCGCGCCATCGGCCGCCCGATGTCCCATTCCTCGAGCGCGAGAACGGGCCACAGCACGAGGCGCACGCCTTCG
Source organism: uncultured Methylobacteriaceae bacterium (assembly GCA_964400345.1). Lineage (GTDB taxonomy): Bacteria > Pseudomonadota > Alphaproteobacteria > Rhizobiales > Beijerinckiaceae > JAIXZO01. The sequence continues at coordinate 1,350 of CAYNUN010000057.1, read as the reverse complement.
GGCAGCTTCAGCGGCGGCCGACCTTCGATCGGCGTGTAGGGAATGCGCTCCCTCGGATGCATGGCGTCTTCTCCCGGTTTTCTTTTCTTGTCCGCGTCCCGCGCCCGGAGGACGGACGAGACGCCGCCTGCGTCGAGTTTATGCTTCGCCGCCCGCGACGAGCAACGCGCAGCGGGCGGAGCACGTCTGCATCCCGACGATGCCGAAGGGAGGGCGTCCGCGGCGCACGCTCTGCGGTCGGCTGCATCTTCACGCCGATCGGGAACAGTCGCTCGAAGTCGAGCCGGGAATTTTCGTTCCTCGGGAAATGCGGTAGAGCTCCGTTCGAATATCGACGCGCCGCGAAAACAGAACGAAGAAATCCGAAGTCAGGCGGCCCGAATCATGGAACCGAAGCAAGCCTGTCGCGGCCCTCGTCGACGCCGGACGACACCTCGGCGGCACTACGGCTCCGATAACGCGTGACGATACCGACATGATCAACTGCGCCCGATTCACTTGGTACCATCTGCCGCGAACCGGCGGCACTGCGACCGCGCGATGGATCAGGCAGGCCTCGGCATTGTTGAACGTCGCGATCGAAGTCGACCCCTGCGACACGCCCGCCAAGCATGACAACCTCCTGACCCGCAAGATCAGAAATCCCGGTTTCGCAACGGGACCGATCAGCGCGATGAACTTCAAGCGGTTGGGCCCTTGGCTGCAAAGCACCTATCGGTTCGCCAAAGCCAAAGGACTCGACGTCGACGAAGCACGTTACATGAAGGGCGAGTTTTTCAGCCTGCGGACCGGCCGATGGTGCGCTGCAGACTGGTGGCTCGATTATTTCAGTATCGAAACGATAGACGTCTTGTTTCCTGATGTTGATCTTGAAACCGCATGGCGGGCGTTCCTGCTGCATCATCTCGGCCGGCACGTGCCCGACGATCTTCACTTCGGCAGGGAGAACGAAGTCGGTGTCGAGATTACCGTGTCACCGGATTGGCGACTGATGGATTTTTCGGACGCCCATGAGCGTAATCCGCGATGGACTGCGCTGGAAAATCGGCTCTTCGTGATGTGAGACGAAGAAACGTCTTCGAGCAGCCGCCGGTTCGTAGATGTCGCCGTCCGTTGCGTCTCCGTGTTCCATCGATCACGGGACGGAACGGCTACCCCGGACCGGCTCCTCGATCAGCACCACATGCTGAACCTGCAGCGGCTGCGTCCGCCAATCGAGGTCGAGCCTCAGTCTGCGCTTGAAGTAGAACACCAGAGCTTCCCGGAGACGGACGTCTTGGGTCTCGCCGCTGAACCCGTAATCGGCGCGGATGCTCGCGGCTTGTTCGGGCGACGCATCGGGATGGACGC
>CAYNUN010000056.1:0-9282 GCA_964400345.1 uncultured Methylobacteriaceae bacterium | reverse complement strand
ACTGCCTACTGCCTACTGCCTACCGCCTACTGCCTACCGCCTACTGCCTACCGCCCACCGCCCACCGCCCACTGCCTACCGCCTCGCCCCCTGCGGCAAGTCGTCGCCGCACGCATGGCTTTTAACCTTCCGCTAGCTCGCCATGCGTTTCACGCATGTCCGAACTGAGCCTTCACGGTCTGGTGTGCACTGCACCCAAAGTCTATATGCACCGCAACAAAAGCGACGGAGACAACGTCGTCGGACCGGCCTTGAAGCCCACTGAAGGCCTCCCTCGGGGAGGCAGGAGACAAAACCATGTTCCTTTTCCATTTCGTCGCCGAACGCACCCGCCGCTGGGTCAACTACCGGATCACCGTCCGCGAGCTTTCCAAACTGTCCGATCGCGATCTGAACGACCTCGGCATCAACCGGACCGAGATCTACCGCGTCGCGAAGCATTCCGCCGCCGTCGCCTGAGCGGTCCGCACGCCTCGCCGTCTTGAACGCCCGCCCTTCCCGGCGGGCGTTCGCGCTTCCGAGATTGCTCCTCCGCGCGAGGCGGCTTATCTCAACGGAATGAGCAAGATCTCTTCCGTTCACGTCGTCGGCGGCGGGCTCGCCGGGTCCGAAGCCGCTTGGCAGCTCGCCCGTGCGGGCGTCCCCGTCGTTCTGCATGAAATGCGTCCCGTCCGCGGCACCGACGCGCATCGGACGGAGGGGCTGGCGGAACTCGTCTGCTCCAACTCCTTCCGCTCCGACGACGCCGAGACCAACGCCGTCGGCCTGCTCCATGCCGAAATGCGGCGCATGAGTTCGCTGATCATGTCCTGCGCGGACCGGAATCAGGTTCCCGCGGGCGGCGCGCTGGCCGTCGATCGCGACGGCTTTTCCGCCGCCGTCACCGCCGCGCTCGAAGCCGAACCGCTCGTCACCATCCGCCGCGAGGAGATCGACGGCCTTCCCCCGGCGGAATGGGATTCGGTCATCGTCGCCACCGGGCCGCTGACCTCGCCCGCTCTCGCCGAAGCCGTGCTGAAGCTCACGGGCGAAAGCGCCCTCGCCTTTTTCGACGCGATCGCCCCCATCGTGCATCGCGATTCGATCGACATGACCAAGGCGTGGTTCCAGTCGCGCTACGACAAGACGGGCCCCGGCGGCACGGGCGCCGACTACATCAACTGCCCGTTGAACCGCGAGCAGTACGAAGCCTTCATCGCCGCTCTGATCGAAGGCGATAAGACCGCCTTCAAGGAATGGGAAGGCACGCCCTATTTCGACGGCTGCCTGCCGATCGAGGTCATGGCCGAACGCGGCCCCGAGACCCTGCGTCACGGCCCGATGAAGCCCATGGGCCTCACCAATGCGCATGATCCTGCGGTCAAGCCCTATGCGGTCGTCCAGCTCCGGCAGGACAACGCCTTGGGCACGCTCTACAACATGGTCGGCTTCCAGACGAAGCTGAAATACGGCGAGCAGAGCCGGATCTTCCGCACCATTCCGGGGCTGGAAAACGCCGAATTCGCGCGTCTGGGCGGCCTGCACCGCAACACCTATCTCAACTCGCCCCGCGTGCTCGATCCGACCTTCCGCCTCAAGGCCGAGCCGCGCCTGCGCTTCGCGGGCCAGATCACGGGGTGCGAAGGCTATGTCGAAAGCGCCGCGATCGGCCTTCTCGTCGGACGCATCGCGGCGGCCGAGCGCCGCGGCGAAACCCTCTCGCCCCCGCCCGCGACGACGGCGCTGGGCGCGCTCGTCAACCACATCACCGGCGGCCATATCGAAACGATCGACGCGGGCCCGCGCTCCTTCCAGCCGATGAACGTCAATTTCGGCCTGTTCCCGCCGCTCGATTTTTCGCCGAAGAGCGAGACGGGCAAGAAGCTGCGCGGCCCCGAAAAGGCCGTCGCCAAGAAACGCGCGATGAGCGCCCGCGCCAAGGCCGATCTCGAGCTCTGGCTCGCCGACGCGCTGCCCGCCGCCGCGGAGTAGCCGCTCAGAACCGGCCGAAGGCCGCCGCCGCCCACAGACGCAGCGGCTTGGTCCATTCCGGCGCGTCGACATCGACGTCGAAGGGCCGGGACGCGCGCAGCCGCGCGATGCGCGGCCCCACGAGACCCAGAGGCGCGAAGGCGGGCCGCACCGTCTTCGGCAACGCCCCACGCTCCGCCCGCGCCTCGGCCAGCCGCCGCTCCGCGAGATCGAGCAGTTCGGCCCGCGCCGCGACGAGCCCCGGCGAGGAACGCCCGGCGAGCACCGCGCCGTGCGCGACGCCGTGCCTGTCCATCACCTCCTGCGGAAGCATCACCCGCCCTTGCGCCGCATGCCAGGGCAGCGCGCGCACGATTCCCGCCAGCGCATAAGCCGTGCCTCCGTTCCCGGCGACGGAAGCGGGTCCGGGATCGCCGCCTTCCGCGAGAACGAGCGAGGCGAGCCGCAGCAGCGCCGAGGACGTCTCCCCGCAATAGCCTTCGAGATCGTTCAATGTCGGCGGCGGGTCGTCGTAGAGATCGCCCGTGCGCGCATCAAGGAGATCGAGAAAGGGCTTCAACGGCAGCCGGAAGGCCGCGATCGCGTCGAACAGCGCCGCCGCGACCGGATTAGCCCGCACATCCCCATGCGCGCGTCCTTCCAGCGCATCACGCCACCATTGCAGGCGGATTTCGCCGGGCAGCACGTCGGAAACGATTTCCCGCACCCGCGCGACTTCGAGATTGAACGCATAGATCGCCGTGATCGCGGGCCGGGCCTTCTCCGGCAGGAACCGACAGGCCAGCCGCCGTTCCGGATCGCCCTCGGCGAGGAGCGCGTCGCAATGAACGAAGGGGTCGTCCGTCTCCATCGCTCAGTCGACCGCCAAGAGCGCAGCCGCCACCCGGCGGTTCTCGGAGGCCATGATGTTGTAGATGCGCGCCGCCGCGCCCGTGGACATCACGTCGACCGCCATCCGCCCTTCCTTGAGACCGGCGCGGACGGCCTCGTCCAGAAAGGCGATCTCCTTCCCGGTCCCGATCAGCAGCGTGTCGATCTCCTCCGCCTCGGCCATCACGGGCGCGAAGGCGGAAAAGACGAGATCCGCAGGAGTTCTCGCCGCCCAGGCATGCACGCCGGAAGGCAGCGCCAGAATGGAGCCGCGATGCGACATGTCGGCGAAGCGGAACCCGCCGGCGCCGTAGGCATCGATGACGTGACGCCCGGGGACGAAGCCCTCGTAACGCCGTCCCGTCGTCATTTTACGGGCTCGGAAGCGGGTTCGACATCCGCGGCTTCGAGCTCGCCCGCCGAACGCACGCCGAGATAGATCAGCACGGGCGCCGCGATGAAGATCGAGGAATAGGTGCCCACCAGCACGCCGAACAGCATCGCATAGCTGAAGCTTTGGATGACGGGCCCGCCGAAGATCACGAGCGACAGCAGCGCGAGGATCGTCGTCATCGCCGTCATGATCGTGCGCGACAGCGTCGAATTGATCGCGAGGTCGAGCACTTCCGCTGCGGGCATCTTCTTGTATTTGCGCAGCAATTCGCGGATTCGGTCGAACACGACGACGGTGTCGTTCAACGAATAGCCCACGATGGTGAGGATCGCCGCGATCGAAGTCATGTTGAACTCGATCTGCGAGATGGCGAAGAAGCCGATGGTGAGCACGAGATCGTGCATGGTCGCGATCACCGCGCCCACGGCGAAATGCCATTCGAAGCGGAACCAGAGATAGATCAGCACCGCGAAGATCGAGAGGACGACGCCGATCGTCCCCGACTGCACGAGTTCGCCCGAAACGCGTGGCCCGACGACCTCGATTCGTCGGAACTCGTAACTGCCCTCGAAGACGCTCTTCACCTTCTCCATGGCGAGCTGCTGGCCGCGTTCGCCGCCGGGCTGCAGACCGAACCGGATCGAGACGCCGCCCTGCTCGCCGAAGCCCTGCACTTCGACGTCGCCGAGCGCGAGATCGAGCGCCGCCTCGCGCACCGAGCCGATATCGGCCTTGCCGTTCTTGGCCTGCATCTCGATCAGGGTGCCGCCCGTGAAGTCGATGCCGAAATTCATGCTGATCGTGAAGAATGACAGCACGGCGACGACGGACAGCATGGCGGACAGCGGAAAGCTCACGCGCCGGAAGCGCATGAAGCCGAAACGGGTGTCGTCCCGGATAAGGCGGAGCAGTTTCATCGCAGCGTCTCCGCTCAGAAGGGAATGCGCGTGGGCCGCGCGGTCCGGTACCAGACCGCGATCATCATCCGCGTCATGGTCACGGCGGTCACGACGGTGGTCACGATGCCGAAGATCATCGTCACCGCGAAGCCGCGCACCGGACCGGAGCCCATCATGAACAGGATCACCGCGGCGATGAACATGGTCACGTTGGAGTCGATGATCGTGGCGAAGGCCCGCGTGAAGCCCGCCTCCAGCGAGGACGTGATGGATCTGCCCGCCCGCGCCTCCTCTCGGATGCGTTCATAGATCAGCACGTTCGAGTCGACCGCCGTTCCGATCGTCAGCACGATGCCCGCGATGCCCGGCAGCGTCAGCGTCGCTCCGACGAGGGCCATCATCGCGAAGATCATGACCACATGGATCACGAGCGCGATATTGGCGAACAGGCCGAACAGGCCGTAGCTCGCGAAGATGAAGGTGATGACCAGCGCCGTCCCGACATAGGTCGCGATCTTGCCCGCTTCGATGGAGTCCTGGCCGAGGCCGGGGCCGACCGTGCGCTCCTCGACGATCGTCAGCGGCGCGGGCAGCGCGCCCGCCCGCAGCAGGATCGCGAGATTGTTCGCCTGTTCGACCGTGAAGCGGCCCGAGATCTGGCCCGAACCGCCCGTGATCGCCGTCTGGATGCGCGGGGCGGAGATCACCTTCTTGTCGAGCACGATGGCGAGCAGCCGCCCGACATTCTCCGTCGTCGCCTGTCCGAAACGCTGCGCGCCGCGCACGTTGAAGCGGAAGTTCACGATCGGCTCGCCCGTCCGCGAGTCGAACGAGGGCTGCGCGTCGACGAGGTCTTCGCCCTGCACGATGATCCGCCGCTCGATCGAGAGCTGCCCGCCCCCTTCCGCATTCGGCATGACCTCGACGTCGCCCGGCGAGGCGGTCGGCTCCGCCACGAAGCGGAATTCGAGCTGCGCCGTCGTGCCGAGGATCTCCTTCAGCCGACGCGGGTCCTGCAGCCCGGGCACCTGCACGAGAATGCGGTCCGCGCCCTGGCGCTGGATATTGGGTTCGGTCGTGCCGAGCGCGTCGATGCGGCGGCGCAGCACTTCGATCGCCTGATCGATCGCGCGGCGCACCTTGTCGTTGATGCCCGCTTCCGTGAGCGTGAGCGTGATCAGCCCGTCGGGGTTCTCGAGCAGCTCCATGAGCTGCGGGGCCGTCGTGCCCATCATGTTCGCCCCGCCGAGCGGGGCGGTCAGCTCGCGCAGCTTGGGAACGAGGCGCTGGCGCTCCGCCGCGTCGGACACGCGCACGGTGACGCCGCGCGCCTGCACGCCGATGCCCCCCGCGAGCGAGATCCGCTCTTCACGCAGGATGCGGCGCACGTCGTCGCGCATCGTATTGACCTGCGTCCGGATGATCGTGGCCGTATCGACTTCGAGCAGCACATGCGAGCCGCCCTGAAGATCGAGCCCCAGCGTGATCGCCTGATGCGGCACGATCCAGCGCAATGCGGAGGGAACCGAGGCGGCGATCGCGTCACGCTGCGCGGGCGTCAGCAGGCTCGGCATCGCGTAGAGGAACGAGCCGAACGCGAGCAGCAGAACCGCCGCCGTCTTGAAACGGGAAAAGCGCAACATGATCGGGGCGAAGCCTCCGCGGTTCTTTTCAGAGAATCGTGATCAGGACTTGGCGTCCGTCTTCACCGGCTCGGATTTGGAGCGCACGTCGGCGATCATGCCGCGCATCACGCGGATCTTCACGCCTTCGCCCGCTTCGATCTCCATTTCCGCGTCGTCGGTGACCTTCGTCACCTTGCCGACGATCCCGCCGGACATCACGACCACGTCGCCGCGCCGCACGTTCTTGATCATTTCCTGATGCTCGCGCGCCCGCCGCTGCTGCGGGCGGATGATGAGGAAATACATGATCACGAAGATCAGCACGAAGGGCACGATCTGGATGAGCATGTCGGACGTGCCGGCCGATCCGGCGGACTGGGCGAAAGCGGGGGTGATCAAGGCGATCCTCCGAACATCGGTGGGGAGCGGCGCTCCCGAAGCGGCGCGGACTATAGCGGCGGGCCAAGCGAAAGCAAGGAATGCCGGGGGCTTCGTCCACGCTCATGGACGGAACGGCGCAAAGGCATTATCGGATGCCGCGACCCTGACTCGAGCGACCGAAGAAGCGCCGCGATGACACCCTCCGGAAACGCCGATCTCCTGCCCCTCCTCACCCGCATCGCCGACGCCCTCGACAGGCTCGCGCCGTCGCAGAACGCGGCGGCCGATCTCGACGCGGCGGACGCCTTCGTCTGGCATCCGTCGCCGCCCCGGCTCATGCCCGTTCCCAAGGTCAACCGCGTCGAAATGGCGCTGTTGAAAGGCATCGATCATGTCCGCGACCGGCTGAACGAGAACACCGAGCGTTTCGCCCGCGGCCTGCCCGCGAACAATGCGCTGCTGTGGGGCGCGCGGGGCATGGGCAAATCATCGCTGGTGAAGGCCGCCCACGCCGCCGCCGCGCGTCTTCCGGGCGTCAAGCCGCTGAAGCTCGTCGAGATCCATCGCGAGGACATCGCGGGTCTTCCCGTGCTGATGAACATCATGCGCGCCGCGCCCGAGACGCGCTTCATCGTCTTCTGCGACGACCTGTCCTTCGATGCGGACGACACGACCTACAAATCCCTGAAGGCCGTTCTCGAAGGCGGCATCGAGGGTCGGCCCGACAACGTGATCTTCTACGCCACGTCGAACCGCCGCCATCTTCTCCCCCGCGACATGATGGACAACGAGCGTTCGACCGCCGTGAACCCCGGCGAGGCGATCGAGGAGAAGACCTCGCTCTCCGACCGTTTCGGCCTGTGGCTCGGCTTCCACAAATGCACGCAGGACGACTATCTCGCGATGGTCGAAGGCTATGCGAAGCATTTCGGCCTCGCGCCCGACCCGGAGACGATGCGCGCCGAAGCGCTCGAATGGTCGATCACCCGCGCCTCCCGTTCCGGCCGCACCGCCTGGCAATTCATCCAGGACCTCGCGGGCCGCATGGGCAAGCCGCTCGAGGGGTGACGGCTTGGACGAAAAAAGGACGGGCGGCCTCTCGACCGCCCGTCCGTGACGCTTCTCGGGGTGAATGCGGGCCGGAGCCCCCTCAGTTCCCCGAGAGATATTCCAGCGGATCGACCGGCGTCTGGCCCTTCCGGATTTCGAATTTGAGCTGCGGCGAGGAGACGTTGCCCGTCTGACCCGAGGTGGCGATCACCTGACCGCGGCGCACCTGCTCGCCGCGCTTCACCTTCAGCTCGCCGTTGTGCGCATAGACCGTGACCATGCCGTTGTCATGGCGGATCAGCACGAGATTGCCGTAGCCCTTCAGCTCGTTGCCCGCATAACCGACGACGCCCGACTCGGCCGCCTTCACCGGAGTGCCCTCCGGCACGGCGATCGAAATACCGTCCATCTGCTGGCCGGGCTTGTTGCCGAATCCCGTGATGACGCGGCCGCGCACCGGCCAACGGAATTCCGTGGTCGCGGGCGCGATGGCCGCAGTCGTTTCCGGGGCGGCCGTTCGGGCCGGTTCGGCGGCGGGCTTCGCAGCCGCTTTCGGATCGGCGGGCTTGGCGGGTTCCGCGGGCTTGGTCTGGACCGGAGCAACGGGCTGCGCCGCCGCCGTCTGCTGGCGGGATTGCGGCTGCGCCTGCGCCGGAGCGGCGGCGGGCTGCTGGGTCCGCCCCGCGGCCGCGGCCTGCTGGGGCTGCGACTGGACGTCCGACTGACCCGGAGCCCTCGCGGGCGCAGTGGCGGGAGCGACGCGGGGCGCCGCGGCCGGCGCCGCATTGAACACCGGAATCACGACCTTCTGTCCCAGCGCAGGCTGGGACGACCCGGCGAGATTGTTCGTCTGCCGCAACGCGCTTTCCGGCACGCCGTAACGGCCCGCCAGCGTCCTGAGCGTCTCGCCTTGGCCGAGCGTCACGATGGAGCCGCCTTGCGCGGTCCAACCGCCGCCCGAAGCGGGAGCCGTCGAGGCGGCCGTCGCGTTGCGGGTCGGAGCGGGCGCGGGCGCGGCGACGGGCGGCGCGAGCGGCGCGGAGGAAACCGAAGGCGGGGCAAGCGGCGCGGACGTGACCGAGCCCGGCCCGGACGACGCGGGCGGCATGGCGGGCGCCGGGGTCGCCTGAGCCGTGGCCGTCTGGGGAGACTTTTCGGCGAAGCGCTCGGACTTGCCGAAGGGGTTCGGCAACGGATTTTCGTTCATCCGGGCCACGTCGGGGCCGCAAGCTGCGGCCGCCCCGCCGATGACGGCGACGACGAGGATGCGGGAGAGGGTACGCATGGAGACGATCGACTGGTGTTTACGCATCACGCGGCCCATTTCCGACAGGACGACGACATGACTTCATTAGGATCGGATTTGGGTTAAGGATCGGTTGAAATCACGGGAACCGTCTTGGCCGAATACAGGCTTTTCAAGCGGTCCGCCGCGTCCCGTTCCGCGGTTCAGAGCGCCGCGGACGCGCCCGGCATCAGCGGCGGCAGCGCGATCGGTCCTTTTCTCTGCTCGGAAAATCCGAGCTCACCGGCGCGATACACCACGAGCCGGCCGCCCGCCTCCGTCCGCCGCACGCCGACCATGACGCCGTCGGGCGCGAGCGCCGCCAGAAGATTGCGCGGCGGCTCGTCGAAGGAGGCGTCCACGAGGATGCGGTCATAGGTGTCGGGAAATCGGATCGCGAGGCCGTCGCCGTGCACCACGCCCACATTGCGCATCCCGAGCGAGGCGAGCCGCGCCTCCGCCTCCGTCGCCAGCGAGCGGAACCGCTCCACCGTGATGACGCTCGCCGCCAGCCTCGCGCAGATCGCCGCCGAATAGCCGGTGCCGGAGCCGATCTCCAGCACGCGATGCCCCGGCCCGAGTTCGAGCGCCGAGATCATTTCCGCAAGAGTCGTCGGGGCGGCGATCATCTGTCCGCAGGCGATCGGCAGCCGCATGTCCGACAGCGCGAGGTCCACATGCCGCCGGGACACGAAATCCCCGCGCGGCACGGTCTCGAAGGCGCGCAGCAGCGCCGTATCGCGGAACCCCTTCGCGCGCAGCGCCATCAGGAACTGCACTTTGGCCTCGGGGCCGGACGGGTCCTGC
>CAYNUN010000055.1:0-9424 GCA_964400345.1 uncultured Methylobacteriaceae bacterium | reverse complement strand
GCCGCCGCAGGCAACGCCGCGACGGCCTCCGTCACGTAGACCTCTACGACGTCGAGGATGAAGACGCCGTGAAGAGCGGCTTCGAGATGCGGCTTGCGCGGACGACCCGCCGCATAAAGCAGCCGCGCGCCGGGCGGAAGCTCCGCCCGGATCCGCTCGACCAGGCGCTCGGCCGTGCCGCCGCCGTCACGAACCTCGCGGAAGCCCAAGGCCGTCGCCGCCGAAGCCGTCGCCGCGCCGACGGCATAAAAGGGCGTGAGAGCGAGGCCGCGGGCGGCGTCGGTCGCGGCGAGGGCCGACACCGCATTGCGGCTCGTCGCGATCAGGGCGTCGAAGGCGTGCGCCGGCGGCGCCGCGCCCGTCGGCCGAATGGCGGACAACGGGACCGGGACGGGCTCATGCCCGCGCGCCGCGACTTGCGCCGCGGTGCGGGAGGCGTCGGGGTCGGGCCGCGTGATCAGGACCCGCATGCCGCGGTCACGCGTGGGCGAGAATGTCCGCGGGCGCGCGGGCGAGCACGGCGCGACCCGCCTCCGCTCCCAGCGCGGCGGCCTCCGCATGGCGGCCCGTGCGGAACTCCTCGTAGAATTCGCTGCCGTCGACCCGCAGGATCATGCCGCGGAAGCGCAGGCCCGCATCCGACACCATCGCATGCCCCGCGATCGGCGTGCGGCAGGAGCCGTCGAGCACTTTCAGGAAGGCGCGTTCCGCTTCGAGCGCTATGCGCGTCGGTTCATGCGCGATGCGCCTCACGGCCACGATCGCCCGCGCGTCGTCCGCGCGGGTGGTGATCGCGATCGCGCCTTGGCCGACGGCCGGCGGGAAATCCTCTTCCGAGAGGATCGCCGTCGCGCGGTCGGCATAGCCGAGCCGCTTGAGCCCCGCGAGCGCGAGCAGCGTCGCGTCGACCTCCCCGTCGGCGAGCTTGCGCAGCCGCGTCTCGACATTGCCGCGGAACAGCACGGTCTTCAGGTCGGGCCGAAGCCGCTTCATCAGCGCCTGACGGCGCAGGCTCGCGGTGCCCACGACCGCGCCCTGCGGCAGATCGGCGAGACCCCCGCCGTTCCGGCAGATCAGCGCGTCGCGCACGTCCTCGCGTTCCAGATAGCCCGCGATGACGAGCCCGTCCGGGAGCACGGTCGGCATGTCCTTGGCGGAATGGACGGCGATCTCGGCGCGGCCGGAGAGCTGCGCCTCGTCGATCTCCTTCGTGAACAGACCCTTGCCGCCCGCCTGCGACAGCGCGCGATCCTGGATCATGTCGCCCGAGGTCTTGATGACGGCGAGCTCGACCGCATCTTCGGGGAGAGCCAGCGCCGCCGCGAGGCGGGCGCGAACGGTGTTCGCCTGCCAGAGCGCGAGGGGGCTGCCCCGCGTTCCGATCGTGAATTCAGCCATGATTCCCCCGTTTGCCTCCCCGCGCGGGCGCACTATAGGGTGACCGTGACGCCCCCGATAGAGGGGCCGAATCGTAGGAAAGACGGAGCGGATGCGCGTTCTCGGCATCGAAACCACCTGCGACGAGACCGCCGCCGCCGTCGTGCAGCGCGAGCCGGACGGGCGCGGGCGGATCCTGTCGAACGAGATTCTGAGCCAGATCGCCGATCATGCGCCCTATGGCGGCGTGGTACCGGAGATCGCGGCGCGGGCGCATGTCGTCGCCCTCGATCGGCTGATCGCCGAAGCGCTGCGCAAGGCGGACTGCCGGCTGAAGGATCTCGACGGCATCGCGGCCGCGGCGGGGCCGGGCCTCATCGGCGGGGTGATCGTGGGTCTCACCGCAGGCAAGGCGCTGGCCCTCGTCGGCCGAAAGCCCTTCATGGCGATCAACCATCTCGAAGCCCATGCGCTGACGGCGCGCCTCACCGACGCGATCGATTTCCCCTATCTGCTGCTGCTGGCTTCGGGCGGGCATACGCAATTCGTGGCGGTGCGCGACGTCGGCGATTACGTCCGCCTCGGCACGACGATCGACGACGCGATCGGCGAAGCCTTCGACAAGACGGCGAAGATGCTGGGACTGCCCTACCCCGGCGGGCCGAACGTCGAGCGCGAGGCCCTGCGCGGCGATCCCGAGCGCTTCGCCCTGCCGCGGCCGATGCTGGGACGCCCCGGCGCGGATTTCTCGCTGTCGGGCCTCAAGACCGCCGTGCGGCTCGAGGCCGAGCGCGTCGCGCCTCTGACCCCGACCGACGTCGCGGATCTCTGCGCCTCCTTTCAGGCGGCGGTGGTCGACGTCGTCGTCGACCGGACGCAGGCCGCGCTGCGCATGCATCGCGAAACCGTCGGGACGCCGACCGCGCTCGTCGCCGCGGGCGGGGTCGCCGCCAACGCCTCGATCCGTCGCGCTTTGCAGCGGCTCGCCAATCAGGCGGGTCTCGCGCTCTGCGCGCCGCCGCCCGCCTTGTGCACCGACAACGGCGCGATGATCGCCTGGGCGGGGGCGGAGCGGCTGCGCCGCGGCCTCGTCGACGATCTCGCCTTCGCGCCCAAGGCGCGCTGGGCGCTCGAACCGCGCGCGGGGGCGGCATGATTCCGTCCTCGATCGCCGTCGTCGGCGCGGGCGCCTGGGGCACCGCGCTCGCCAATACCGCGGCCCGGGCGGGCACGCGCGTCGCGCTGTGGGGGCGCGACCCCGACCATGTCGCCGCCATGATCCGCGACCGCGAGAATGCCGCCCGTCTGCCCGGCGTGCCGCTGCTCGACGGCGTGCGGCCCGAGGCTTCGCTGGCCGAGGCGGTGCGCGACGCGCGGGCCGTGCTGCTCGTCGTGCCCGCGCAGACGCTTCGCAGCGTCGCTCAGGCGCTTTCCCTCGTTTTGAAGAAGGGCGTTCCCGTCATCGTCTGCGCCAAGGGCATCGACCGCATGACGGGCGAGTTCATGTCCGAGATCGTGGCCGACGCGATCCCCGGGGCGATGCCCGCGGTTCTGTCCGGCCCGAGCTTCGCCGACGACGTGGCGCGCGGCCTGCCGACGGCCGTGGTGCTCGCCGCGCCGGACGCCGTGGTGGCCCGCGCGCTGGCGGCGGGCCTCTCCTCGGGCAGCTTCCGCGTCTATCACTCCGACGACGTGCGCGGCGTCGAGATCGGCGGGGCCGCCAAGAACGTCCTCGCCGTCGCGGCGGGCGTGGTGGAAGGCCGCCGGCTCGGCGAAAGCGCAAGAGCGGCGCTGACGGCGCGCGGCTTCGCCGAATTGTCGCGCTTCGCCAAGGCCTATGGCGGGCGGCCGGAAACGCTGATGGGGCTTTCGGGCCTCGGCGATCTGGTGCTGACCTGCGGCTCCGCCCGCTCCCGCAATTTCGCCTTCGGCGTCGATCTCGGCCGCGGCCTGTCGCTGCGCGAATCGGGCGGCGGCAAGCTCGCCGAAGGCGTGCATACCGCGCGCATCCTCGTCGAAATGGCGCGCGCCCGCGGCGTCGAAATGCCCATCGCCGCCGCGGTCGACGCGGTGCTGTCGGAGGCGCTCTCGATCGGCGAAGCCGTGGAAACGCTGATGACGCGTCCCCTGAAGGAGGAGCAGGCATGACGACGGCACGCGCCGTCGCCGCGGCGGTTCTGCCCGTCCTCTTCGCGGGCGTCGCGTCCGCCGCGACCGAGCAGGATCTCGAAAAGTGCCGCCGGATCGATTCCGGGCTCGAACGGCTCGCCTGCTACGATGCGCTGACGCCCCGCACCGCGCCCGCCTCCTCGGAACTCTCGGTCGCGGACTGGCGGGTGACGACCGACGTCTCGCGCTTCGACGATTCGAAGACGGTGCATCTCGCCGCGACGGCACGCGAGAAGATCTCCGGCTGGCCGTCGCAGAGCCACACCCCGACGCTGCACATCCGCTGCAAGGAGCGCCGGACCGCGGTCTATATCGTCTTCGGCATGAGCCCCGCGGTCGAATACGGCCATATGGGCGCGACGCTGACGATCAGACTCGACCGCGAACCCGTGCGTTCCGTGCGGATGTCGAAATCGACCGACGGCGAGGCGCTGTTCTTTCCCGATCCGGTCGCGACGGTGAAGTCGATGTTCGGCAAGCGGGAGCTTCTGGTGCGGTTCACGCCGTTCAATTCGAACCCGCAGGAGACCTCGTTCTCCATCGCGGATCTTGAAACCGCGGCGGTCCCGCTGCGCGAAACCTGCGGATGGTGAAAAGGCCATGGCCTACTGGCTCTACAAATCCGAACCCTTCAAATGGTCCTGGGAGCAGCAGGTCGCCGCGGGCGAGAAGGGCACCTTCTGGGACGGCGTCCGCAACCACGTCGCCAAGAAGAATCTGATGAGCATGAAGCGCGGCGACCGCGGCTTCTTCTATCATTCGAACGAGGGCAAGGAGATCGTCGGGATCGTCGAGGTGATCCGCGAGGCCTATCCCGATCCGACGGCCGAGCCGGGCGAGCCTTGGGTCGTGGTCGACCTCAAGGCCGTGGAACCGATGCCGAAGCCCGTGACCCTCGCCGCCGTGAAGGCGGAACCCCGCCTCGCGAAAATGTCCCTCGTCACATCGATGCGGCTCTCGGTGCAGCCCGTGACCGAAGAGGAATGGAACCTCGTCCGCCGCATGGGCGGCGCCTGACCTTCGGCCCGCCCCGCATGTCCGCGGGCAGACGTGAGCGGGACCTCTCGACTCCGCGGGGCTTTGCTCCATTCTCCTGTCCGGAGACCCGATCACAACCGGGCCCGAGGGAGGATAGGACCATGAAGATCCGGATGCGCGGCCTCGCGGTGGCCGCCGCTGCGCTCGCACTGTCACACGTCGCGTCGGTCGAGACCGCACGCGCTCAAGGCGCCGACGCCTGGCCGCAGAAGCCCGTCACGCTCGTCGTACCCTTCGCCGCCGGCGGCGGAACCGACGCCTTCGCGCGGCCCTTCGCAGCCTGGCTCGAAAACCGCGTCGGACAACGCGTCATCATCGAGAACAAGGCGGGCGCGGGCGGCACCGTCGGCGCCTCCGCCGCGGCCAAGGCCGCGCCGGACGGCTACACCTTCTTCATCGGCGCGGCGCATCACGCCATCGCCCCGGCGCTCTATCCGAAGCTCGACTACGCCATCGAAAAGGATTTCGAACCCGTCGGCGTGCTGGCGGTCGTGCCGCAGGTCGTGGTCGTGCATCCCGAAAAGGTGCAGGCGAAGACGCTCGCCGAACTGATCGCCGCGGCGAAGGCCTCGCCCGGAAAGATGAGCTACGGCTCGGCCGGCCACGGCACCACGCATCATCTGGCGGGCGAATTGTTCAAGCTCGTCACCAAGACCGACATCGCCCATGTGCCCTATCGCGGCGCGGGACCGGCGCTGCAGGACCTGCTCGCGGGCCATATCGACATGATGTTCGACGGTCTCGGCTCCTCGGCCGAGCAGATCACCGGCGGCCGTCTGCGGGCGCTCGCGGTGGCCGATACGCGCCGCGCCGCGCTGCTGCCGAACGTGCCGACCGCCGCCGAAGCGGGCGTCAACGGCTATGAGGTCACCACCTGGTACGCCGTCTTCGCGCCCAAAGGCACGCCGCCCGCGGTCATCGCGCGCATGACGGAACTGATGAAGGAGGGCTTCGCGAGCCGCCAGGTGAAGGAAGCCTGGGACCGCAACGGCTCCGTCATCCCCGCCACTTTCGGCGAAGCGCTCCGCGGCCTCGTGGTCTCGGAGATCGGCCGTTGGGACAAGGTCGTCAAGGAAGCGAACGTCAAGATCCAGTGAGCGGCGAAAGCCCTCCGAGCCTCTCGAACGCCCCGGGCCGACGGTCCGGGGCGTTGCGTCGCGCGACGCCGGAAAAGGGCGCGCGACGTTCACCTTCTGCAAACCATACCGCGCCGTGGTCGCGGCGCCGGACGGGCGAAACACAGTTCGGCCTCATTTCGCCCGGAAAACCCGACTCATGAAGACCACCGTCCTGATCTGCGCGGCGCTCGTCGCCTGCGCGCCCGCCGGCGTCTCCGCCTCCTCCCTCCCTTCGGATCCGAAGTCCCGCATCGTCGCCCTGCTTCATGAGGAAGCGGCCGCGCAGGACGTTCCCCCCGCGCTCGTCGTCGCCATCGCCAAGGTGGAGAGCAACCTCGAAGCCGCCGCCCGCGGCGCGGGCACGTTGGGCCTCATGCAGATCAAGCACGCCACCGCGCGCTCCGTCGGCTATGCCGGAACGGAGGCGGGGCTGTTCGACCCGAAGACCAATGCCCGTTACGGCGTGCGCTATCTCAAGCGCGCCCTCGACTCCTGCAACGGCGAGGTGCGCTGCGCCGCCAGCCGCTACAAGAACGGCCTGCGCAACACCCGCCATGCGGCCTATGAGAAGAAGGTGGAACTCGCGGGCGGCTTCTAACGCAGCAGAAGGCCCGCGGCCGCACAGGCCGCGAGCGTCCCGACCACCCCGGCCCGAGTACGGAACAGGAGCAGCACCGCGAGGGCCGAAAGGCCCGCCGCGGTCGCATCGAACGCGCCGAGGACCGGAATCTCGGTCCGGATCGGGCCGATCGCGACCGTCCGCGTCCGCGTGAAGAGCACCGCGAGCGCGAACCACAGCGCCAGATTGCCGATGACGCCCACCACCGCCGCGGTGATGACCGTGAGCGCGCCCGACAGGCCCGCATGGGCGCGAAGGCGCTCGATATGCGGAGCGCCGAGGAAGATCCAAAGAAAGCAGGGCACGAAGGTGACCCATGTGGTCAGCGCCGCCCCGATCAGCCCGCCCATGAGCGGCGAGACGCCGAGCGCCTCGCGGAAGCCCGCCAGAAAGCCCACGAAGGTGAGCACGAGGATCAGCGGTCCCGGCGTCGTTTCGGCCAGCGCGAGGCCGTCGAGCATCTCGCCCGGGGCGAGCCAGCCATGGGTCTCCACCGCCGCCTGCGCGACATAGGCGAGCACCGCATAAGCGCCGCCGAAGGTCACCAGCGCCATCTTGGAGAAGAAGGCGGCCATGGTGACGTAGATCGTCTCCGGTCCGAACCACGCCGCCAGCACGAGCACGGGAGCGCCCCACACCGCGAGGCCGACGACGGCGACCGTCGCGGCGCGACGCATCGTCGGGCGCGCTTCCGCGGCCGCGTCGATCGCCGAAGGCGCATCGGCGGGCTGAGCGGGCAGGAGCCCGCCCGCACCCGTCCGCGCGATCAGAAACCCCGCAAGCCCCGCCGCGAAGACGACGACCGGAAACGGCACCGCGAAGACGAACAGGGCGAGAAAGGCGAGAAGCGCCGCAAGCCGCATCGCATGATTGCGCAGCGCACGCTTGGAGACCTTGATCATGGCCTGAAGCAGGATCGCCAGCACCGCCGCCTTGAGGCCGAAAAAGATCCCCGCCACGAGCGGAACCGAGCCGTAAAGCGCGTAGAGCGTGCTCAGCGCCACGATGAGGCAGAAGCCCGGAAGCACGAAGAGCGTCCCGGCGACGAGCCCGCCGCGCGTGCCGTGCAGAAGCCATCCGACATAGGTGGCGAGCTGCTGGGCCTCCGGGCCGGGCAGCAGCATGCAGAAATTGAGCGCATGCAGGAAACGGCGCTCCGAGATCCAACGCTTCTCCTCGACGAGGAGGCGATGCATCAGCGCGATCTGGCCCGCCGGGCCGCCGAAGGAGAGAAAGCCGATCTTCGTCCAGACCTTCAGCGCCTCGCCGAAGCTCGGACGCGGAGCCGTCTCGGAGGACCGCGCCGCGTCCGGCTGCGTCACGCCGCGGCTCCGAGAAGCGCGGCGAGGCTGCCCAGGACGAGCAGCAGCGCCGAAGTCCCGATCACGACGAAGGTCGCGGCCATGCCCGCCACCCGGAACCGGAAATCCTCCTTCGGCTGCGACATGCCGTAGGCGTGCAGGCCGCGGCCGATCAGCAGCAGGACGCAGAGCGCGTTGATCAGCACGCCCGAAGCCCCGCGCAATTCGAGAAAGGCGAGCAGGATCAGCGCGAGCGGCACATATTCCGCGAAATTGGCGGGCACCCGCGTCAACCGCAGGAGCGTCGCGTCGTCGCCCGCGCCGAGCGTGACGCGGGCGGCGCGCCGCACGCCGATCACGCGGATCGACAGAAACACGAACAGCAGCGCCAGAAGGCCCGCATGGAGGGGGACGAAGACCATACGGAACCTCTCTTCGGTCAGAAATCGCTGGTGATGCCCTTGAGCTCCCAGTCACCATACCGGACCGGTTCCGGACCGTCACGGCCGGCGACCTCGCGCACGGGCTTGGCCGCGGCGGCGGCCGCGTCATAGGCCGCGCGGCGCGCCTCGGCTTCGGCGAGCGCGCGGCGGGCGGCGGGAGTCAGGGTCTTGGGCGCAGGACCGGGCGCAGGACCGGGCGCGGGATCCGGCTCGGCCTGCGGGGGGGCGACGGCGGCGTTTCCTTCGGGCTTCATGATGTCCTCGCCTTGCGGTCCGCCCCGATGTGGAGCCATAGAGGGGCGGGGTCAAGCAGACCCGAGGCGAAAGGCGACCGCATTGGCGACATCGGATCAAGGACGAAGGCGCAAGCGCGACGACGAGAACGCCCCCGGTCTGGCGGCGCGCCGGCTCGCCGCCGCCGCCGTGATCGAGACGCTGCGCCGCCGCCGCGCGCTCGACGAGACGCTCGACCGCATGCTCTCCGGCCCCGAGGCCGACGCCCTGCCCGAGCGCGACCGCGGCCTCGTCCGCGCCGTCGCGATGACGACGATCCGGCGCTGCGGCACGATCCGCGAGGCCGTCGAGACGCGCATGCCCGAAGGCCTTCCCGCCAAGGCGGGAGAGATCGAGGGCATCCTGCTCACGGGCGCGGCGCAGCTCCTCTTCATGGACGTGCCCGATCACGCCGCCGTCGATCTCGCGGTGCGCGCCGCCCGCCTCGACCCGCGCGGCTTTCCCTATGCGGGTCTGGTCAATGCGGTGCTCCGCCGGATCGGGCGGGAAAAGGAGGCCGTGCTCGCCGCGGCCGAAGCCGACGCGTTCCGCGACGCGCCCGATTGGCTGGCGGAGCGCTGGGTCGCCGCCTATGGCCGCGAGCGGGCCGAACGCATCGCCCGCCAGCATCGGATCGAAGCGGCCGTCGACATCACCGTCAAGCACGCGCCGACGGGCGAAGGCGACGTCGCCGCGCAGGCGGAGCCCCTCGACGCGCTGCCTCTGCCCACCGGCTCGCTGCGCCTGCGCGCAAGAACGCCGATCACCGCTCTGCCCGGCTTCGACGCGGGCGAATGGTGGGTCCAGGACGCGGCCGCCGCCCTGCCCGCCCGCCTCCTCGCCCCGCGGCCCGGCGAACGCGTGGCCGATCTCTGCGCCGCCCCCGGCGGCAAGACCGCCCAACTCGCCGCCGCGGGCGCCGAAGTCACCGCCGTGGACCGTTCCGCGCCGCGGCTGAAGACGCTCGAGGCCAATCTCGCGCGTCTGGGCCTCGCCGCGCGGATCGTCGTCGCCGATGCGCTGACGCTCGACGAGAGCGGCTTCGATGCCGTGCTGCTCGATGCGCCCTGTTCGGCGACGGGCACG
>CAYNUN010000054.1:0-9446 GCA_964400345.1 uncultured Methylobacteriaceae bacterium | reverse complement strand
ACGATGACCTGCTTGGCCGACTGCGCCGCGATGCGGCCGAGATCGAAGGGCGGGAGCTTGTCGGCGATCACGTCGCCGACCTGCGCGGCCGGGTTCGAACGCTGCGCGTCCAGAATGGCGATCTCCACGGCGGGATTTTCGACCCGGTCGACGACCTGCAGGTGACGCCACAGGCGGAGTTCGCCCGTCCGCGGATCGATCTCCGCCTTCACGTCCGTTTCGGTGCCGTAGCGCGAACGGGCCGCCTTGGCATAGGCGTCCTCCATCGCTTCCAGGACGATCCGCCGGTCGATGACCTTCTCGCGGGCGACCGCATCGGCGATCTGCAACAGTTCGAGCCGGTTGGCGCTGACGGCCATGTGCGTCACTCCTTCGTGCTGCGGCGACCCTTGCCCTTGACGGGGATCTCGGGTGCTTCGTCGTCGGTTTCCGCCGCGGCCGGTTCGGCCCCGGCGGACTCGCGCGCCGCCTTGTCGCGGCGCAGGGATTCGCGGATCAATTCGTCCGTGAGAACGAGATGAGCCTCTTCGATGTCGCGGATCGGGAGCAGCACCTGCGGCTCCTCGTCGGGCTTGGGGTCGAGCCGGCGCAGCGACACCGCCGCCTCCTCGACGCCCAGGATCACGCCGCGGAAGCGCTTGCGCCCGGCGGTCGGCACGCGCATCTGGATCTTGGCCTCATGGCCCGCCCAGCGCCGGAAATCGGACACGCGTACGAGGGGCCGGTCGATGCCGGGGGACGAAATCTCGAGATGATAGGCCCGGTCGACGGGATCATCCACGTCGAGGACGGGCGAAACGGCCCGGCTGACGGCTTCGCAATCGTCGACGGTCATCGTGCCGTCGGGCCGCTCGGCCATGATCTGCACGGTGCAGCCGTTGAGGCCGGTGACGCGGACGCGCACCAGACGATAGCCGATGCCGCGCAGGCTCGGCTCCACCACGGCGGCCACGCGGCCCGCCACGCCGGAGTCCTCGATCAGTCTCGGTTCGTCGAGATCCATCGTCGGTCGTCGACCCCAATAAAAAAGAGCGGGACCCGGTGGGGACCCACTCTCATCACGTGACCGTGAGATCACTTCGAGATTGTTTCGTCCGCTTTATACGCCGAATGCGGCGCGATGCAAGAGTTTCGGCACCCCCTCGAAATATGCGCCGCAAATATACCGATTGGTGACGCTTCGTCGCCATGATCCCTGCACGTTGCAGGAGCGGATTGCGATGAATTCAATTCAGGCCCTCGTAAGGGACGTCGAGAACGCCGTGGGCGGGCACGACGAAGTCAGACGCGTACGGATGCTCAGAAGCGTGACCGAATTGTTCTTCGCGGAGGCGGACAGGCTCGGCGACGAGCAGATCGGCGTCTTCGACGAGGTGATCGTGCGGCTCGCGGAGGAGATCGATCGGCTGGCCCGGATCGACCTCGCCCGCCGGCTCGCCGCGACGGACAAGGGCCCGCGCAAGACCGTGCGCAGTCTCGCGCTCGACCGCGACGCCGAGGTCGCCGGACCGGTACTCGAACGCAGCCCGTTGCTCTATCAGGACGACCTGATGACGGTGATCGCCGAACGCGGCCCGGAACATCGGAACGCCGTGGCGCGACGCCCCGAGCTTTCGATCGCGCTCACCGACGCTCTGATCCGCTGCGGCGAGCCTGCGGTGCTGGCGACGCTGCTGCGAAACCGGACGGCGCAGTTCTCCTCCAACGGCATGCGGCTGCTCGCCCGCGACGGATCCGCGATCCGCGGGGCGGAGACGAGCGAAGTCGCCTCGGTGCCGCGCCTACGCCGGACTCCCGACGAAATGGCGCTCGCGGTGAACCGCGCGGCGGCGCATATCCGCGCTCTCGCCGCCTCGGGCCGTCTCGACGAACCGGCGGTATTGGATCTGTTGACGTCGGGCCGGGTGGCCGAAGCGCTGGCGGGCGTGGCGCTCCTCTCGGACGTGCCGCCCTCGCTGATCCTGCGCGCCTTCGGCGCGCCGCAACCCGACCCGCTGATGTTCATCGCCAAGGCGCTCGGCTTCGGCCGCCGGACTTTCGAGGCGCTGTTGGAATCGAAGGGCGCGCCCCTCGGCGAGGCGGAGATGCAGGCGGTGCGCGCCGGCTTCGAGCTGCTCACGGTGCAGACGGCCCAGCGCGTGCTGCGTTTCGTCTCGCTGCGCGCCCGCCAAGAAAAGCCGACGGCGCTCAGCGCCTGATCGCGGTGACGTAGCAGGGCGTCCGACCTTCGCGGATCGCCTTGGCCTCGTAGCGGGTGCCCGGCCAGCCGGCCCATGGCCTGCGCCAATCCTCGGCGCCTTCGGCCGTCCACATCAGGGCGGGCGAGCGCAGAAGGCGCGCGAGCATCCAGCCGACGTAATGGTCGATGTCGCTCGCGAAGCGGAATTCGCCGCCGGGCTTCAGGATGCGTGCGATCGCGGCAAGCGTCTCGTCGGAGGCCAGCCGGCGCTTGTGGTGGCGGCGCTTGGGCCAAGGGTCGGGATAAAGCATCACGACCCTGTCGACCGAGGCGTCGGGCAAGCGCTCGATGAGGCCGACCGCGTCCTCGTCGTGAAGGCGGACATTGTCGAGGGCGGCCTCGTCGACAGCGCGCAGCAGTTTGGCCATGCCGTTGACGAAAGGTTCGCAACCGATATGGCCGACGTCGGGATGGGCGGCGGCTTCGGCGAGCAGATGCTCGCCCCCGCCGAAGCCGATTTCGAGACGGATCTCGCCCATCGGCCTCGGAAACAGGGTGGAGGGATCGACCGGACCCGTCCGGTCGATCCTGAGGCGGGGAAGAAGATCTTCGACGCGCTCGGCCTGCTGCATACGCAGCCGCTTGCCTTTGCGTCGCCCGAAAAAGGTCCCCTTCCGGAAAACGTCCTCGCTCACGCGAAATGCGTCTTCAGCTTGTCCGCCAGATCGGTGCGCTCCCAGGAGAAGCCGCCGTCGGCTTCGGGCGCGCGGCCGAAATGGCCGTAGGACGACGTACGGGCATAGATCGCGCGATTGAGGCCGAGATGCTCGCGGATGCCGCGGGGCGTGAGGTTCATCACGTCCATGAGCACGGCTTCGAGCTTGGCCGCGTCGACATTCCCGGTGCCGTGGAGGTCGGCGTAGATCGAGAGCGGCTTCGCCACGCCGATGGCGTAGGAGAGCTGGATCGTGCAGCGGTCGGCGAGGCCCGCGGCCACCACGTTCTTGGCCAGATAGCGGGCCGCATATGCAGCCGAACGGTCCACCTTGGTCGGATCCTTGCCGGAGAAGGCGCCGCCGCCGTGCGGAGCCGCACCACCATAGGTGTCGACGATGATCTTGCGGCCCGTGAGGCCGCAGTCGCCGTCCGGACCGCCGATCACGAATTTGCCGGTCGGGTTCACGTGCCAGACCGTCTCTTTGCCGACCCAGCCCGCGGGCAGCGACTCGATGACATAAGGCTCGATGATCGAGCGCACGTCGTGGGACGACAGCTTCTCGTCGAGATGCTGCGTCGAGACGACGATCTGCGTCGCGGCGACGGGCCTGCCGTTCTCGTAGCGCACGGTGACCTGGCTCTTGGCGTCGGGGCCGAGAACCTTGCTCTCGCCCGAGCGCCGCGCCTGCGACATGCGCTGCAGGATCTTGTGGGCGTAATGGAGCGGGGCGGGCATGAGCTCGGGCGTCTCGCGGCAGGCGTAACCGAACATGATGCCCTGGTCGCCTGCGCCTTCGTCCTTGTCCGAGGCCGAGTCGACGCCGACCGCGATGTCGGCCGACTGGGCGTGCAGCAGGACTTCGATGTCCGCGTCCTCCCAGTGGAAGCCCGTCTGCTCATAGCCGATGTCGCGGATCGCGAGACGGGCGATATGGGCGATGTAATCGCGCGTGACGGTCGCGGGACCGCGGGTTTCCCCGGCGATCACGACGCGGTTCGTCGTCGCGAGCGTCTCGCAGGCGACCCGAATGTCCTTCGGATCCCAGCCGCCCTCCGCGCCCATGCGGAAAAAGGCGTCCACCACCTCGTCGGAGATGCGGTCGCACACCTTGTCCGGATGGCCCTCGGACACGGATTCGCTCGTGAAGAGATAATCTGAACGCGCCAATGTCGCCTCTCTCGATCCCGGTTGAACAAAAATGAACTCGGGCAATCTCTCGCCCGAGTTCGGATTTATAGTCCGCGTTCGTTTGGTCAAGCAATATGGCGCGACATGTTCTTTTTACAGAACGAGCATGGGGGCGGGCGCGAGCGCCTGCTCCTCGCCGCCGATGACCGTCACGAGCTCGACGATCTTCCGGCGCAGCTTGGGATCGCGGATCCTCACGAAGGCGCGGGTCAGCTGCACGCCTTCGGCCGTGCTGAGGAAATCCGCCACGTAGCGGGTCTCGGCGGAATCGCTCATGCCCGGATTGACGGGGATCGCCGTCTCGGGAGCGGGCGCACCGTCGAAGAAGAACTCGACCGGCACGCCGAGGATCTGAGAAATCTGCTGCAGCCGGCTCGCGCCGATCCGGTTCGTCCCCTTCTCGTATTTCTGCACCTGCTGAAAGGTGAGGCCGAGCGACTCGCCCAGGCGCTCCTGGCTCATCCCGATCAGGATGCGCCGCATTCGAACCCGGCTCCCGACATGCCTGTCGACCGGATTCGGCGCTTTCTTCATGGAAATCATGGTCATCGAAAACGTCCCCAGAATTCAAGACGTATAAAACTTTTAGTTGCGTCCTATTCGTCTCGTAACTTCAAATTATTCCGACTTTTCGGTCGGGCGGCACAAGATACGCGGGAACCGCGGGTTGTATTCATCCGCGAATCGTCGATGAAGTCAACCGCTCGTTAAGCTCGTCTCGACGAAAGAACCATCGCGGTTAAAGCAATCGCCAACCATGCCGCCGCGAATAGGCTGTGACCGAAGCGGGCGAAGACGGTGGAGCCGAGCGGCTCGGGCAGGTCGGCGTCGATGAAGCCGACCTCGCCGACATCCATCCTTGCCCTGATCCTTCCGTAACCGTCGACCACGGCGGAGACGCCCGTATTGGCGGACCGCACGAGCGGCAAGCCTTCCTCGATCGAGCGCAGCCGCGCCTGCGCGAAATGCTGCCTTGGACCCGGCGTGTCGCCGAACCAGGCGTCGTTGGTCACGTTGAGAAGCAGTCGCGGGCGCGCCGAACCCGACACGGGCGTGACGGCCCCGGGGAAGATCGCCTCATAACAGACGAGCGGGCTCACGCCCGACAGGCCCGGAACGGGAAGCGCAGTGCGGACCTCGCCCGCGCCGAAGGAGCCGGGCACATGCACGAAGCGGCGCAGGCCCAGGCGCGTCAGCAGCGCCTCGAACGGAAGATATTCGCCGAAAGGCACCAGATGCACCTTGTCGGCCCCGGCGACGATCGCGCCCGTCGGATCGACCACCTGAATGGAGTTGAAGAAGAGCCGCTCGCCTTCCCCCGCGATCCCGCGGGATTCGCGGACCGCACCCGTGATCAGCACCGCGCCGGACGGCCGGAGAAAGGCCGCGATCCGGCTCAGAGCCGCGGGCTCGCGCCCCAGAATGAAGGGAAAGGCGGATTCGGGCCAAACGAGATGAGTGACGCCCTGCATCGCCGGCCGCGCGGGATCGCCGTTGCCCGCACTCGACGTCAGATAGCGCTGCAGGATCGCCGGGCCGTTGGCGGCGTGGAACTTGGCGTCCTGCGGCACGCCCGGCTGCAGGATGCGGAAGCGGACGCCGGGCGCGACGTCGTCGGAGGCGAAGGCCAAGCGAAGCGCCCCGCCGCCGGCCAGAAGGAGAAGGACGACCGCCGCCGATGCGGGCGCAAGCAGGCGCTCCCGCCGGCCGACTCCGACCAGAAGCATGGCGGGCGCCGCCGCGAGCGCGACCGCGATCAGCGTGAGGCCGTGCAGCCCGAACAAGGCCGCGCTCTGATCCGCGCCGGGAATCGCGGCGAGCGCCATGCCGAAGGCGTTCCACGGAAAGCCCGTAAACAGGACGGCGCGCAGATATTCCGAGCCCGCGAGGCCCGCGGCGAGTGCGAGGATGCGCCCCGCCCCGGACGACCACAGCGCGGCGGACGCTGCGAAGCCCGCCGCGGTGAACAGCGCGAGCAGAGCCGGAAGACCGAGCACGCCGAGCGGCAAGGCCCAAGCGAATTGATCGGCCTCGACGAGAAAGGCGTTTCCGAGCCACCAGAGACCCGCCGTGAAATAGCCGAAGCCGAGCCACCAGCCCGCCGCGGCGGCGGCGGCGAGGCGCGCGCGCGACAGGGGCGCGCCTTCGGCCGCAGCACCGTCGAGCAGCAGAACGGCGACCGTCATGGTCACCACGAGCGCCGGCGCGAAATCGAACGGCGCCATGGCGAGCGCACCCGCCGCACCCGCGCCCCATGCCGCTCCGGCCCTGCGCAGGCCCGTGCTCAGCACGAGGGCGTCGGCGAGAAGGCGCATGCGGCCTCAGACGTCGTTGGCGGGCTTGCCCGGCGCGGGCGGAGGCACGGATCCGGCCGCGGAAGGGATCGCTTCCTGCGTGCGACGATGGACGCGGATCTTCTTGATCCGGCGCGGATCGGCGTCGAGCACCTCGAATTCGAGATCCTGCGGACCCGCGACGATCTCGCCGCGGACGGGCACGCGGCCCGCCAGCGTGACGATGTAGCCGCCGATGGTGTCGACCTCCTCGGCGATCTCGTCGGTGCCCAGCTCGACCTTCGTGACGGCCGAGAATTCTTCGAGCGAAGCCCGTGCATCGGCGATGAAATGGCCGTCCTCGGTCGGCGAGACCATCGGCGCATCGTCGAGATCATGCTCGTCCTCGATGTCGCCGACCACGATCTCGACGAGATCCTCGATCGAGACCAGACCGTCGGTTCCGCCGTATTCGTCGATGACGAGCGCCATGTGGGTCCGCGTCGTCTGCATCTTGGCGAGCAGGTCGAGCGCGGGCATCGAGGGGGGCGCATAGAGCACGGGCCGCAGGATCTTGGCGGTGGCGAGGGTCACGGACAGATCGACCTTGCCGAGATCCGGCACGCCTTCGGGCGTCTTGCGGCGGCGCGAACCGGGCACGGTCTCCGCCTTGGCCGCGATGTGATCGAGGAAGTCGCGGATATGGACCATGCCGCGCGGATCGTCGAGCGTGTCCCCATAGACGGGCAGACGCGAATGGCCCGCGGTGCGGAACACGCCCAGAAGTTCGCCGAGCGTCGTGTCGAGCGGGGCGGCCACGATGTCGGCGCGCGGCACCATCACGTCGTCCACGCGTCGACCGCGCAATCCGAGGACGTTTTTGAGCATCTCCCGTTCGCGCGGAGAAAACTCGCTCTCCGCTCCGCGCTCGGCCAGCGCGTCTTCGAGATCGTCGCGGAAGGAGGGTGCGGATTTCAGGCCGAAGGCCGCCAGCACGCGGTCGAACAGACCGGGCTCTTGGTCCCGGGCGGGGTCGGCGTCGGACGACCGTGCGGTCGCCCTCGAGGAATCGTCGTTCATGGCCTCACGTCTTTCCGGCCGAGCCGGCATCGATTTCGAAATCCCGATATGGGTCCGGAACCCCCAAGGATGCAAGCACCTCGACTTCGAGCGCCTCCATCGCCTCGGCCTCCCGGTCGTCGACGTGATCATGTCCCAGAAGATGAAGCACCCCGTGAACCACGAGATGCGCGAGATGGTCGCGCAGCGGCTTGCCGTCCTGCGCGGCTTCCGAAGCGCAGGTCTCGAAGGCGAGGATGAGATCGCCGAGCAGCGGGCTCGTCGCCAGCCGCGCGGGCTCGACCGCCGGGAAGGACAGGACGTTGGTGGGCTTGTCGAGCCCCCGCCACTCCTTGTTCACGCGGCGGACATGGGCGTCGTCGGCGAGCAGGACCGAGACCTCGACCTCGGGCAGGAGCCTCGCGCCCGCACCCGCCACGGCGGCGGCGCAGGCGCGTTCGACGACCGCTTCGGCCTCGGACAGAGACGCCCAGAGCGGACTCTCCGCGACGCAATCGACGACGACGGAGGTCATGGGCGGTTCGGCGCGGCCTTCGCCGTCTCGAGCATCCGGCGGGTCTCGCTCTCATAGGCGCCGACGATGCGGCGAACGAGATCGTGGCGCACCACGTCGCCTTCGGCGAAGGTCACGCGGCCGATGCCCTCGACGCCTTCGAGCACGCGCACGGCCTCCACGAGGCCCGATTTCTGGCCCGGCGGAAGGTCGATCTGGCTCGGGTCGCCCGTCACGATCATGCGCGAGCCTTCGCCGAGGCGCGTGAGGAACATCTTCATCTGCATCGAGGTCGTGTTCTGTGCCTCGTCGAGCAGGACGACGGAATTCGTGAGCGTGCGCCCGCGCATGAAGGCGAGCGGCGCGATCTCGATCATGCCCGTCTGAAGGCCGCGCTCGACATGCCGCGCCTCCATGAAGTCGTAGAGCGCGTCGTAGAGCGGCCGGAGATAGGGATCGACCTTCTCCTTCATGTCGCCGGGGAGGAAGCCCAGCCGCTCGCCCGCCTCGACCGCCGGCCGCGACAGGATCAGCCGCTCCGCCGCGCCCTGTTCGAGCAGCGAGACCGCGTGGCCTACCGCGAGCCAGGTCTTGCCCGTGCCCGCCGGGCCTTCGGCGAAGACGAGCTCGTTCTTCTTCAACAGCCGCAGATAGCCGTGCTGCGCGGCGTTGCGGGCGCGGACGCGGCGCTTCCGCGTGATCAGCTCCTCGAAGCCCGTGCGGCCGTCGTCCTGCTCGGCAGGGAAGAGCGAGCCCTGCCGCGCGGTCTCCTCGATCGTGCCGTCGACGTCGCCCGTGGACATGGGTGCGCCGCCGCGGACCCGATCGTAAAGGCTTTCCAGCACGCGGCGCGCCTGTTCGGTCGCTTCCGGCGTGCCCCGGACGATCACCTGATTGCCGTTGGCATGCGCCACCACGCCCAGACGCCGCTCGATATGGGCGAGGTTCTGGTCGTATTGGCCGAAGACCAAGCCCGCGAGCTTGTTGTCTTCGAAGGCGAGGCGGATTTCCGCGGTTTCCGCGAGGCCCTCGCGGGCGGCGGGACGGGCGAAGCGTGAGACGCCTTCGTTGGACCTCAACCGCGGATCTCCCTCATGCGCTCGCCCTCTCCTCGACGCGACGGCCGAACAGGCTGTTGCTGCCCGGCGCGGTGATCTCGACCGTCACGATATCGCCGATTCGCGCTTCTGTATCCTCGATCTGCACGGCCTGCAGCCAAGGCGATTTGCCCGCGAGCTGGCCGGGGTGACGGCCGGGCTTTTCGATCAGCACGTCGACGGTCTTGCCGACGGTCGCCGCGTTGAAGGCGCGCTGCTGCATCATGAGCAGATCCTGAAGCGCATGGATGCGTTCGGTCTTCGTCTCCTCGGGCACCTGCTCGCCGAGATCGGCGGCGGGCGTGCCGGGGCGGGGGCTGTATTTGTACGAGAACGCCGATGCGAAACCGACGGTTTCGACGAGCCGCATCGTGTCGCGGAAATCCTGATCCGTCTCGCCGGGGAAGCCGACGATGAA
>CAYNUN010000053.1:0-9695 GCA_964400345.1 uncultured Methylobacteriaceae bacterium | reverse complement strand
GATGCCTCAAACCTGGGGCGTGCCGGTGGAAGAGATCCAGCGCGGCATCAAGCACGGTGTTCGCAAGATCAACATCGACACCGACAACCGCATGGCGATGACGGGCCAGATCCGCAAGATCCTCGCCGAGCATCCCGGCGAGTTCGACCCGCGCAAATATCTGAAGCCCGCCATGGAAGCCATGACGAAGCTCTGCAAGCAGCGCCTCGAAGAATTCGAGACCGCGGGCAAGGCCTCGAAGATCGGCAAGATCATCCCGCTCGCCGACATGGCCAAGCGCTACGCCAAGGGCGAACTCGTGCCGAAGATCGGCTGAGACGCGCGGGCCTCCCTGTCCGACATCGACCTTCGCGGCCGGGCTCATGCCCGGCCGTTTCCGTTCCGCCCGCCGTCAGCGACCGGGCAGCACGCGCACCGTCGGCCGCACGGGCATCGTGGCCCGCGAGATCAGGATCGAGGGCGAGGCCTCCCGCACGACGTCGTGTCCCGCGCTCATCCGGTCGAGGAACCGGTTGAGCGTGGACTGCCCGAAGAAATGCATCGGGATCACGATCGGCGCGCCGATCGATTCGACGACTTCGACCATGCCGTCGAGATCCAGCGTCCAGCTGCCGTCCACGGGCACGAGCAGCACGTCCACCTTGCCCATCCGGAACAGCCTTTCGCGCGACAGCGTGTGGTGCAGATGGCCCAGATGCGCCACGCAGAGCCCCGCCGCCTCGAAGACGAAGATCGAATTTCCGCCGTGATCCGTCCCGCCGCCGCTGTCGCGGATATTGGTCGGCACATTGCGCACGCGCATGTCGCCCAGCGTCACGTCATGCCGCGCCGGCCCGCCGCCGCGGCCCCAGCCGTGCAGGACATGGATGATCCCCGGGTCGGGGTTCATGCTGTAATGCGTCGAATGCGCCTTGTTCATCGTCGCGATGTCGGGCGTCACGGCGGGCCGCACATAATCGTTGTAGTCGGTGGCGGCCCGGACGCCGCCGGGGCTTTCGATCAGGAAGGTGGCGTGGCCCACGAAGGTCACGGCCAGTTCCTCCGGGCCCGGTTTCGGCGTCGCCGCCGCCCGCAGGATCTGCGCCGGGCCGAAGGCGACGGGCGGAACGCAGCCCGGCGCGCTCTCCTCCTCCGCCGCGGCGGCGAGGGGAATGGTCAGGGCGAGAAACGCCGCCGCGACGACGCGGAGGCGACGAAAGAGGCGCGGCATCATCGGCGGCTCCGGTCTTTCTGTGGATCGCGAGAATGATTTTATGCGCTTCTCGCATTTTGTCCCGTCCCGCCGCTTGTCGCGGATGCGACTCCGGCACAGTTTCATCCGCAACGGCGACGCGAGTCGGGTCGGGGGTGCGCATGTCGCAGGCGAAGAACATCGTTCTCAAACAGCGGGCGAACGAGAGCAACGCGGACTTCAAGTCCCGCGTCGCCGAAGCGACGGGTTCCGCCCCGGCCGACGCCGTCATCTATGTCGTCGCGTCCGACACGCCGCGCACCGCCCGGAAGGCGCAGAAGGCCGCCTGATCGTCCTGCGTCGCTTCGCGTCGTTCCGCGGACCGGGGATATCCGCCCGGCCGGGGCTGTCGCTTCCGCCCGCGGCCGCTAGAATGACCGTCTCCGGTCTTCTGCGGTTGGGTTCATGCGCAAGCTTTCGCTTATCGTCCTCGTCGTCGCCGCGGTGCTCGGGGCCGCGGGCCTCCACAAGGGCGACAATTCCCTTCTCGGCCTCGCGGTCGCGGGTCTTCTGCTGGCGGGAGCGAGCTGGAAGGCGCAGGGGATCTCGACCTTCCTGAAGATCTTTTCCGGCATCTTCGCCGTCGAATACGCCGTCTTCGGCACGACCACGCTGCTCGGCGCGCTTTCGCTCTGGCCCGCCGCGCTCGCCGCCTACAAGCCGCCGACGAGCCTCACCGCGACGGTCGCCATTTTCGGGATGCTGATCTACGCGATCTCCTTCATCCCCGTGATCCGCCGCATCACCGACATCGCCGACCGTTATTTCGAGGGCGCGGGCCGCACCACCGTGCATCTGTGGCCGCTGAAGCCCTTCGAGATGAGCGAGCGCAAGCTCGCCGCGCGCATGGTCGTGTTCCTCGTCGTCGTCAATCAGGCGCAGGTCGGCATCAGCGTCCGCCTGTCCTTCTTCAACCGCGACTGGTTCAACGCGCTGCAGAACAAGGACGCCGCGTCCTTCTGGTCCCTGCTCTTCACCGTCTTCCTGTTCTGGGCGACGATCTACATCGCGAGCGCGATCATCGAATATCTCGTCCAGTCGACGCTGATGATCCGCTGGCGGCGTTGGCTCACCGAGCGTTACGTCGGCGACTGGCTCGGCGAGGGCGCGCATTACAAGATGGCGCTCGCGGGCGGCGAAGCCGACAACCCCGATCAGCGCATCGCCGAAGACGTCAACCTCTTCATCTCGAAGACCTACGGCTTCTCGATCGCGCTCCTCGCGCAGATCTCCACGCTCGTCTCCTTCTCGATCATCCTGTGGTCGATTTCCGCGAATTTCACGATTCCCGGCACCGACATCGCCGTTCCGGGCCTGCTGTTCTGGATCGCGCTCGTCTATGCCGCCTTCGGCACGCTGGTCACGCATCTCATCGGCCGCCGCCTCGTGAAGCTCAATTTCGAGCAGCAGCGCTATGAGGCGGATTTCCGCTTCTCCCTCGCCCGCATGCGCGAATATGCCGAGCAGATCGCCCTTCTGGGCGGGGAAGGCGCGGAGAAGCGGCTGTTGATGGGTCGTTTCGGCTCCGTCGTGCGCAACTTCTTCTCCATCGTCGCGCTCAGGAAGCGGCTGATGATGTTCACCGCGACCTACAATCAGCTCAGCCCGCTGATCCCCTATGTCGTGGCCGCGCCCTTCTATTTCGCGGGCAAGGTCCAGCTCGGCACGCTGACCCAGACCGCCGGCGCCTTCGGCCGGGTGGAGGGCGCGCTCACCTTCTTCGTCGACGCCTATGTCTCGCTCGCCGATTACGCGGCCGTCCTGCAGCGCCTCGTCACCTTCGATTCCGGCATCGACCGCGCCCGCGCCATGGGCCGCGTCGCGCCCCGCATCGAGCATGAGAAGGCCGCGGGCGCTCGGGACGTCGCGATCGACGATCTCCGCCTCGAACTGCCCGACGGCCGCCGCCTGGTCCGCGCGGATCTCACCCTGCGGGCGGGCGAGGCCGTGCTCGTCACGGGTCCGTCGGGCTCGGGCAAATCGACCCTTCTGCGCGCGCTGTCCGGCATCTGGCCCTATGGGACGGGCCGCATCACCACACCCGAAGGCGCGACGGCGCTGCTGCTGCCGCAGCGTCCCTATATCCCGGCCGGCACGCTGCGCGGCGCGGTCAGCTATCCCGAATCTTCGGGCGCCCATTCCGACGTCGCGGTCGCCGACGCCCTGCGCGCCGTCGGCCTCGCCGCGCTGGTGGAGCGCCTCGACGAGGAGGACGCCTGGTCGCAGCGCCTGTCGGGCGGCGAGCAGCAGCGCCTCGCGCTCGCCCGCGCGCTTCTTTCCGCGCCGGATTGGCTGTTCCTCGACGAGGCCCCCTCCGCGCTCGACGAAGCGAGCGAGAAGCGGCTCTACGAGCTTCTCGCCGAACGTCTTCCCGGGACGACCATGGTGTCGATCGGCCATCGCTCGACGCTGGTGCGCTTCCATACGCGCTTCGTCGAAATGCAGGCCGCGGCCGACGGCGTGCACGAACCGCGCGATCTCCCGCGCGCCGCGGAATAAGAACCGCGTCGCGAGCGTCGGAGGGGGGAGCGGCGGGGGCAGGCCCCGCGCCGCGTCAGAAGGTCCGTTCGAAGCGCAGTTCCCCGGCCTGCCCGCGCAGGATGAGCGCGCCGTCCTTCATGTCCCATTGCTGGGAGGTGCGCAGCGCGACGAGGAATTCGCGCTCGCGCTCCATCACCACGGGCGCGCAGGCCTTCTTGGTCAGCGCGATCGGCCCCACCGCGAAGCGCTGCTGGTTCAGCGGATAGGACGTCGCGGAGAACGTGTTGCACCCGCCGAAGCCGCGCGCGCGCATCTGCGCATCGATCGTCAGCGCCGGCCGGTCCTCGCTGTCGTAACGTTTCCCGTTGAGGCTCACCGCCAGCCATTGCGCGCCGAAGGGGAAGACCAGGCGCGCCTGCGGCATGCCTTCCTGCGCCGCTGCGGGCGGAGCGATGGCGAAGGCCGTGACGGCGGCGAGCAGAACCCTAGACCACATGAGAGGCGACCCCTTCCAAAACCGCCGGAGCATAGTTTCCGATGCGACGCGCCGCAATCCGCCGTTTCTGTTGTGATCCGACACGGCCGAGCCTCCGTAACACCCAACGACGCTTTACCGAGCGTCCTTCCCCAAGACGGATCGATCTCCCCCCCCCCGATCGATCCAACCCCTCGAGGCCGCCTCTCCCCCGGGGCGGCCTCACCCCTTTCAAGGGGCATGCGGGCCGCAGTCTTCCGTCGTGAAGAGCGCTTCGCGGGGAACACGTCCCGCCATGGTCGCCGTCGGCCCCGCCGGCCGCTCCGCCTTCAGCCGAGCCGCGCTTCGAGCGCTTCGATCAGCGGGTTCGTCGGCCTGAACACGTAATCCGCCTGCGCCACCGCCACCCGTTCCGCGCCCTGCGCCACGAGCCAATCGGAGAGCGCGAAGAT
This sequence comes from uncultured Methylobacteriaceae bacterium, assembly GCA_964400345.1. Lineage (GTDB taxonomy): Bacteria > Pseudomonadota > Alphaproteobacteria > Rhizobiales > Beijerinckiaceae > JAIXZO01. The sequence continues at coordinate 5,056 of CAYNUN010000053.1, read as the reverse complement.
CCGCTCCTTCGGCGCCTGCAGCGTGATCTCTTCCGCCGCCGAGGGCGCGTCGACCACGCGGGTGGCGAAGCGTTCGGCCGCGTCGCCCACCAGACCCGTCGGAAGCCGCACGAAACGGGCGCGCACCTCGCGCGTGGTCCGCGCCTCTTCCTCCGCCGCGATGCGGGACAGGATCGTGCGCACGGCCTCGCGCGCCCGCGGTCCCCAATCGGCGGTGATGGAGGCGACGAGATTGGCCTCGCTCTTCAGCATGGTCCCGTCGTCCAAGATCTTCAGCGCGTTGGCCGCCAGCGTCGATCCCGTCGTCGTGATGTCGACGATGAGTTCCGCCGCGCCCGAGGCGGGCGCGCCTTCGGTCGCGCCGAGGCTTTCGACGATCCGATAATCCGTCACGCCGTGTTCGGCGAAGAAGCGCCGCGTCAGGTTCACGTATTTCGTGGCGACGCGCATCTTGCGGCCGTGCCGCGCGCGGAAGGCGGCGGCCACGTCTTCGAGATCGGCCATCCGCCGCACGTCGATCCAGGCCTGCGGCACGGCGACGACGACATTGGCATGGCCGAAGCCGAGCGGCGTCAGGATTTCGAGCCGCGCCTGCGCATCCGCGATGTTCTCGCGGATCAGGTCTTCGCCCGTCACGCCCAGATGCGCCCCGCCCGAAGCGAGTTCGCGTGCGATCTCGGAGGCCGAGAGATACAGCACTTCGACATTCTCGAAGCCCGCGATGGAGCCGCGATAGTCGCGTTCGCCCCGCGCCTGCACGAATTGCAGCCCGGCCCGGCCGAAAAAGGCCGCGGCGTTCTCCTGCAGCCGGCCCTTGGAGGGCACGGCGAGGACGAGCGGAGGATCGTTCCGGTCCGCGCTCATGCGTCGTCTCCGATCAGCCGATCCATCCAGAGCGAGCAGCCGACCGCGTGGATCGCCTCTTCCGCGCCGAGCGTTTCCATCAACCGGTCGTAGCGGCCGCCGCCCACCAGCGGCTTGGCGTCGCGCCGCGGGTCGCGCAGTTCGAAGACCATGCCCGTGTAATAGTCGAGATTGCGCCCGAAGGCGGTCGAGAAGGCGATGCGCTCCAGCGCCACGCCGCCCGCGGCGAGAAAGCCCGTCCGCGCTTCGAACAGGTCGAGCGCGGCGTCGAGCGGCAGCTTCGCTTCGCCCGCGAGTTCGCGCAGGGCGAGGGCGGCCGAGTCGAGATCCCCCGCGATCGCGAAATAGCGCGAGAGCACCGCCCGCGCTTCGTCCGGCAGGCCCGTCCCCTCGTTTTCGGCCTGGGCGAGGAAGCGTTCGGCGATTTCCGCCGGACTGCGGCCCACGCCCTTCGAAATGCCCGCGATCCGGAGCAGGTCTTCGACGAAGGCCCGCGCCGCCCGCGGGTCCTGCCCCGACAGCGCCGCGATGAGGCCCGCATGTTCGCCCGTGGTGGTCACGGGCGAGGAGAGGTCGGCGAGCGCGGCGGGGGTGAGCGCGCCCTGCGCGAAGGCGCGCTTCAACCGGCGCAGCACCGCGGGCGGCAGCCCGAGCGCGTCGGTCAGCGCGGTGAACAGGCCGACATCGCCGAGCCGGATCTCCGCATCGACGGGTCCGCCCGCCGCTTCCACCGCGTCGAGCGCCATGGCGACGATCTCGGCATCGGCGGCGGCGAGGTCGGTGCGGCCGAAGGATTCGATCCCCGCCTGCACGAATTCGCCGCTTTCGCCCGTCCGCAGGCGGAACACGGGGCCGCAATAGGAGTAATTCGCCCGGCGTCCCGCATCGGCGGTTTCGAGATGCAGCCGCGCGACCGGGATCGTGAATTCCGGCCTCAGCGCCAATTCGCGCCCCTCGGCATCGGTCGTCACGAACATGCGGCGGCGGATGTCCTCGCCCGACAGGTCGAGGAACACGTCGGCCGGCTGGAGCACCGGCGGCTCGACGCGCGCATAGCCCGCGCGGACGAAGCGCGCGACGAGCTGTTCGGCGGAAAGACGGGCCCTGACCACGGCGAAGTCCTCGTTGACGGCGCGCGGTATAGCAGGGGAGGGCGCGCCGTGCGACCGAAAAACGGTCCCGCTCACCCGCCGAGGTCGAAGGTGAAGCGCTCCTCGCTCACCGGACGGCCGTCCCGCAGCACCGAAAGCGTCGCCGTGAAGCGTCCGGTCGGCCAGCCTTCGGCGGGCCGTTTGCGTCCGACGAAGAGATGGACCTGCGCCTTGGGCCGGTCCGAGGCTTCGGGCCGGTTCTCCGCCAGCACCCGTCCGTCCGGCCCCGTCAGCACGAGCCGCACCGCGTCCCCCGTCTCGATCCCGATGAGCCGAACCCAAGCCGTCAGCGCCGCCGAGTCCCGGTTCGGACGGCGATCCTCGATCCGTCCCGTATCGAGATCCTCCGCGCTCACGGGCCCGTCCGCGAAGCCCTGCGCCAGCAGGATGCGCGAGCGATAGGGCAGGGCGGCGGTCACCTCCGGCGTCCAGAGCGAGGTCCCTCCGCCGCAGGAGGAGGGCGGCTTGCCGTAGGCGAAGGGGTCCACGACCGTGCCGTTCTTGCGGATGGTGACATGGACATGCGGAAATTCGGTATTGCCGGAGAGTCCGAGGCGGCCCAGCGCATCGCCGCGCCCGACCCGCATGCCCTCCCGCACGGCGATGCTGCCTTGGGCCATATGGCAATATTGGCTCGTCCATCCGCCGCCGTGATCCACCATCACGCCGTTGCCGCAGTCGCGGCCGCCGAGCGCGGCGGCCCCGATCACCCGCACGGAAATGTCCTGCATCCCGTCCCGCACGCCCCGGACGACGCCGTCGGCGGCGGCGAGCACGTCCACCCCGCGCGCCTTGTCGCGCATCGAGCGCACCCTGAAATCCGTCCCGTTATGCGTGTCGTAGGTCCGCGCCCCGCAATTGAAATCCGTCGAGGCCGGGCCGGGATCGTGGTCGACATAGCTCTGGATGAAGCACGTCGCCCCTGCATCGCACCGCAACGGCAGCGAGAACCGCGGCGGCTCCCCCGCGAAACCCGAGGGCGCGGCGACGGCGAAGAGAACGATGAAAAGCGATCCACGAAAAAACATGACCGAAAATCCGTTGCAGACCCGCGGACACTATCCCCCAATTCGGGAAAAAATCGGAAACGTCCGCAACCACCCCCGTCATGCCCGCGCCTGCGGGCATTCCCTTCTCCCCTTGAGGGAGAAGGTGCCCCGAAGGGGCGGATGAGGGGTCTCGCGGCCCCACCCCCGTCATGCCCGCATCCTCACCCGTGCCGGGCGAGCACCGTCTTCACGGCCGCGACCATGTCGCCTTCCGCCACCGCGAATTGCGCTTCGGCCTGCAGCTTCAGATAGGTCTCGCGATCCGGTGCGGAGGAGAGCGTCGCGCCGAGCACGAGGTCCTTCACCTGCACCTCGCCCTTGGCCTTCTCGTCCGAGCCCTGGATCACCACGCAGACCGCATGGCGCCGGTCGGCATATTTCATCTGCGGCTTCATGCCCGCGCCGCCGAGATACATTTCCGCGCGGATGCCCGCATCGCGCAGCGCCTTCACGAGGCGCTGATAATCGGCCGCGCGGTCGCGATCCATCACCAGCACCACGACCGGTCCGGCGGCCTTCGCCGCGCCCGCCTTGCCCAACGCCTTCAGCGCCGCGAGCAGGCGCGACACGCCGATCGAGAAGCCCGTCGCGGGCACCGTCTCGCCGCGGAAGCGCGACACGAGCCCGTCATAGCGCCCGCCGCCCGCGACCGAGCCGAAGCGCACGGGCCGCCCGTCTTCGTCCTTCACCTGGAAGGTGAGTTCCGCCTCGTAGACCGGACCCGTGTAATATTCGAGGCCGCGCACGACCGAAGGGTCGATCACCACGCGGCCGTCGTCATAGCCCGCCGCCGCCACCAGAGCGGCGAGTTCGGCGAGTTCCGCGACGCCCTCTTCGCCCCGCGCCGAGCCTTCGACGACCTTGCGCAGATTGGCGAGCGTCTCGGACACGTCCTTGCCGCCCGCCGCGGTGAAGGCGAGCACGCGCTCGATCTGCGGCGCGGCGAGGCCCGCGCCCTTGGTGAAGTCGCCCGAAGGGTCCATGCGGCCCGCGCCGAGCAGGTCGCGCACGCCGTCCGGGCCGACCTTGTCGAGCTTGTCCATGGCGCGCAGCACGATGAGCCGCCGCCCGGCATTCTCCTCGCCCGACAGGCCGATCGCTTCGAGCACGCCGTCGAGCAGCTTCCGGTCGTTCACCCGCACGACATAGTCGCCCCGCGCGATCCCGACCCGCTCCAACGTATCCGCCGCCATCATGCAGATCTCCGCATCGGCGGCGATCGTCGGCGCGCCCACGGTGTCCGCGTCGAACTGCATGAACTGCCGGAATCGGCCCGGGCCGGGCTTCTCGTTCCGGAACACCCAGCCGCAGCGATAGGAGCGGTAGGGCTTCGGCAGCCTGTCGAAATGTTCCGCGACGTAGCGGGCGAGCGGCGCGGTCAGGTCGTAGCGCAGCGAGAGCCAGCGGTCGTCGTCGTCCTGGAAGGAGAAGACGCCTTCGTTCGGCCGGTCCTGATCGGGCAGGAACTTGCCGAGCGCGTCGGTGAATTCCACGAAGGGCGTCTCGACCGCCTCGAAACCGTAAAGCTCATAGACCTCGCGGATCGCCGCGAGCATCGTTTCGGTCGCCGCGATGTCGGCGGGGCCGCGATCCCCGAAACCGCGCGGCAATTGCGCGAGCGGTCCCCGCGGGGCTTCGGCGGCGGCTTCGGACACGGTTTCGACGGGCTTCGACATGGCGGGATTCGACACGGGGCGCTGAGTTTCCGGGAGGGACGCCGCGGCTTAACCCATCCCCCCTCCCATGTCATCCCGCCCCGCCTCCCTCGCCCACCCCCGTCATGCCCGCAGGCGCGGGCATCCACGTCTCGGGGGACGGGCGATAGGCGGTATGCGGTAGGCGGTTGAACCACCCCCGTCATGCCCGCGGATGCGGGCATCCACGACTTGCTTTTGCGACGCCCGAAGAAAAGACGTGGATGCGGGCATGACGCCCGGGGGGGCGTCGAACGAGCCGGTGGACAGCAGGCAGAAGGCGGCCCCACCCCCGTCA
>CAYNUN010000052.1:8490-9735 GCA_964400345.1 uncultured Methylobacteriaceae bacterium | reverse complement strand
ATATCGCGGCCGCACGTCAGAGCTTCAAGGCACCGACGCCGATCCGGGTCGGCGATCGGGAGGTGGTTCGTCTCAAGCCTTATGTGAGAGTGGCGACCACGCTTTCGTTGACGACGGGCAATTTCGCCACCGACATCCCGCGCTTCGAACCGCAGAAGATCTTCACCGGCGGCCCCGTGGCGGAACGCGTGGCAGAAGCCCCGCCCCCGAGCGAGGACGACGGCGAGTTGACGGTCGCGCGTCGCCCGCTGCTGCCCGAGCTCGTGCGCGCGGGCGCCTCCCCCGTCCTCAGCGAAGCCCAGATCGAAGCCCAGGTCGAAGAAGCCCGCCGCATGGCGCTGCTCATGCTGAGATCGCCGAATCTTGGTCTCGCGCCGCAGCAGATGCTCGCACGCGCCGTGCCGCTGCCCGATCCGGGCGGGGCTTCGCAGACCTCGCCCGTCGATACCGGCTTTTCCGGAATTCAGGTGACTGTCGTCCCTGAAAACGTCACGACGATTCCGAAATCGCCGACGCGTGCGGACTCCGGCGGCGCCACGACGGAAGAACGTCTCGTGGTGCTTCGGCGCGGCGAAACCATGGAGCAGTCGCTCGTCCGCAACGGCGTCGGGGCGGTGGAGGCCCGGAACGCCTTCGCCGCGATAGCCGCGCGGCTCAAGGACGGCGCCGTCCGCGAAGGCCAACGGCTCAAGCTTCTGCTCACGACGGCCGGCGCGAACCGGACCGACGCGACGCTGCTGCGCGCGATGGTCCTCGACGAGGACAGGATCGTGGCGATCGCGGCCCTGAACGACCGCAACCAATATGTCTCGGTGGCCCCGCCCGTTCAGGAGGGCGCCCCGGCCCCGATCGACGCCGCCGCCGAAGAGGACGAAGACGAAGGCGGCGTGCGCCTTTATGAAAGCCTCTACGAAACCGCCGCGAAATATGAGATTCCGCGCTCCGTGGTCGACCAGCTCGTCCGCGTCTTCTTCTTCGACACCGACCTCCAGCGGCGGGTGTCCGGCGGCGATTCGCTCGAAATCTTCTATGCGGAAGACGAGGAACAGGCGGGGCGGGTCGAACTCCTCTATGCGGCCCTGTCGGTCGCGGGCGCGAACCGTCGTTATTATCGCTTCGCCTCGCTCGGCGACGGCCAAGTGGACTTCTTCGACGAGAACGGGCGCTCCAACCGCCGTTTCCTCATCCGCAATCCGATCGCCGACGGCATTCTGCGGTCGGGCTTCGGCATGCGTTATCATACGA
>CAYNUN010000052.1:0-8480 GCA_964400345.1 uncultured Methylobacteriaceae bacterium | reverse complement strand
AGATGCATACGGGCGTCGACTGGGCGAACAAGGTCGGCACGCCGATCATCGCGGCGGGCGACGGCGTCGTGATCAAGGCGGAATGGGATTCGGGCTACGGCCGACGGGTGGAGATCCAGCACGCCTTCAATTTCGTGACCACCTACAATCATCTCTCCGCCTTCGGCCGCGGCATCACGGAAGGCGTTTCGGTCCGCCAAGGCCAAGTGATCGGCTATCTCGGCAGTTCGGGGCTTTCGACGGGCCCGCATCTGCATTACGAGGTGCTGGTCAACGACGTGTTCGTCAATCCGTTGACGATCAAGCTCCCTCAAGGCCGCGAACTGGATCAGCGCCAGATCGCGGAATTCAAGCGGGAGAAGGAGCGGATCGACGATCTCATGAAGAAGGCCCCCTCCGATACGCGGCTCGCGGAGCGCGGCGTCCGGTAACGGGCCCGGAGCGGACGAGCCTCGATGCTGCAGATCCTTTCGATCGTTCTGCCCGTCTTCGGGCTCATCGCGGCGGGTTTCGTCGCGCGCCTGACCAATTACGTGAACGACCGGACGGGCGACGGACTGTCGGACTTCGTCTATGCGGTCGGCGTCCCCTGTCTGCTGTTCAAGACCCTGATGAGCGTGGACCTCCCCTCGGTTCAGCCTTGGGGCTATTGGCTGTCTTATTTCGGCGGCACGCTCGTGGTGTGGCTTGCGGCGTCGGGCGTGATGCGCCGCGTCTTCGCGGTCGAGGGAACGGCGCGGGTCGTCGCGGGCTTCTCCGCCGCGCAGTCGAACACGGCGCTCGTCGGCATTCCCCTGATCCTGTACGCCTACGGGCCGGCCGGCGCCGTTCCTCTGTTTCTTCTGATCGCCGTCCATCTGCCGATCATGATGTCGGCGGCGACGATCCTGGCGGAAGGCCGCGGCACGCCTTGGACGCGCATCGTCCGGCAACTCGCCGTTCATCCGATCCTGGTCGCCATCGTTTCCGGCGCGCTGCTGCGCCTTGCGGGCGTCGAACTCCCGAGCCTCGTGAAATCGGTCGCGGAGGCGATCGGCAACGCCTCGATCCCCGTCGCCCTCTTCGCGATGGGTATGGCGCTGCGGCGTTACGGCTTCAGGGAAGGCACGGCGATCGCGGTCACCGTCACCGCCTTCAAGCTCTTCGTTCATCCTGCGCTGGTCTGGCTGTTGGCGACGCGCGTCTTCGACATGCCGCCCGTCTGGGCGGGCGTCGCGGTGCTGTTCGCCTCCTCGCCCGTCGGCATCAATTGCTATCTGCTCGCCGCCCAATACGGGAAGGGCGAGGGCATCGCCGCGAGTTCGATCACGTTGTCGACGGCGCTTTCCGTGGTGAGCGCGACCTTCTGGCTTTACGTTCTTGGCGTGGGTTTCTGAGGAAAGCCGAGCATCCGGCGGATGTCGGCCGGGGAAGCGCCCTCCCCGCGCCATGCCGCCAGCGGCTTCGAGAAACGGCTCTTCGCGAGCTTCTCGCCCGTCTCGTCGGTCACGAGGTCGTGATGGAGCCAGCGCGGCGCCGGAAACCCGAGCAGCGTCTGCAACAGTCGATGCAGATCCGTCGCCGCCTCGAGATCCTTGCCTCTGACGACATGCGTCACGCCTTGCAGGGCATCGTCCACCACCACGGAGAGATGATAGCTCGTCGGCACGTCCTTGCGGACGAGCACGGCGTCGCCCCATCGCGCGGGATCGGCCTCGACGCGCGTCTCGCGCCCTTCGGGATCGAATCGCATCCAGGTCGTCGGCCCGCCCGCCGCGGCGATCGCCTGATCCATGGCGATCCGCTCCGCATGCGGTTTCTCCACGGCGGGAACGCAGCGTCGACAGGTTCCCGGATAGAGCGGCGTTCCGTCGGGATCGCGCGATGCGGACGGACCCGCAGAGGCGGCGGCAAGCTCGCCCCGCGTGCAGGCGCAGCGGAACATGAGGCCCCGATCCCGCAACCGCGTCGCCGCGGCCCGATAGATGGCGAAATGCTCCGACTGCCGCCGCGGCTCGTCGTCGAAGCGGATTCCCAGCCAGTCGAGATCTTCGCGAATCGCGGCGACGAATTCGGGGCGGGTGCGACCGACATCGATGTCCTCGATGCGCAGCAGCAGTCGACCGCCGAAACGCGAAGCGAGTTCGGCGTTCATCAGCGCCGAATAAGCGTGTCCGAGATGCAGCGGCCCGTTGGGGCTGGGCGCGAAGCGGAAGACGGGTTGCAAGACGGTCTCGCGAAGGTCCAAGCTTTCGAAGGCCCGAGCTTCGGGGCGGGCGAGCCCGTCGTCGAAGTCCGTCGGACCAGTGTAGGACGAACCGACCCGGCCCCGCCATGCTCCATCCGCTCGATACGGAGGCCGTGCTGAGACGCGGTCTGGACGCTCTCGCCGAAGCCGACCCCGTCATCGCCCGCATGCGCGCGACGGCGGGAACCCCGCCGCTGCGGAAACGCGACCCAGGCTTTCGAGGCCTCGCGGCGATCATCGTCTCTCAGCAGCTGTCGACGGCGAGCGCCGACGCGATCCGCCGGCGGCTCGAAAGCCGGTTCCCCGATCTCGCCCCCGAACATCTGGTGGGAGCAAGGGCCACGACGGACGAGGATCTGCGCGCCTGCGGGCTGTCGGCCCCCAAGATCCGGACCCTCCGCGCCGCGGCCGAGGCCGTCGCGTCGGGCGCCGTCCCGCTCGATGCGACCGCGGCCATGCCCGCCGACGAAGCGCGTGCCCGGCTCGTGACGATCAAGGGCGTGGGACCTTGGACTGCCGACATCTACCTGCTCTTCTGCCTCGGCCATGCCGACGCCTTTCCCGCGGGCGATCTCGCTCTGCAGGAAGCGGCCAGGATCGCCTACGGGCTGCCCGCGCGGCCCGGACCGACGGAACTGACCGCTCTGGCCGAAGTCTGGCGACCTTGGAGAGGCGTCGCCGCCAAGCTTCTGTGGGCCTATTACGGCATCGTGAAGGGGCGCGGCGGCACGCCGCCCGTGGACGCCTCGGGTTGATCGCTCCGCCGCGGTCGGGCACAAGCACGCTCGCAACCGCTGTTCCGGAGAACGCCATGGCCCGCCCGATCGACGGACCCCGCATCGCGCCGAAATCCGGCGTCGTGAAACGGCTCGTCGTGTTTCTGCACGGCTACGGCGCCGACGGCGGCGATCTGATCGAGATCGGTCGGCAATGGCAGGAATGGCTGCCCGACACCGCCTTCGTCGCTCCGCATGCGCCCGAGCCCTGCGGCATGTCGCCTTCCGGCCGTCAGTGGTTCGCCCTCACCTTCCGCGATCCGGACGAGCGCCGACGCGGGGTGATCGCGGCCCGCCCGGACCTCGACGCCTTTCTCGACGCGGAACTCGCGAAACACGGGCTCGACGATTCGAAGCTCGCGGTGGTGGGCTTCTCGCAGGGCACGATGATGGCGCTTCATGCCGGACTGCGGCGTCGCCGGCCGCCCGGTGCGATCCTCGGCTATTCCGGAACCTTGGAGGCGGCCGATCTCCTCGGGGAGGCGACCGGAAAACCGCCGATCCTCCTCGTGCACGGCGACCGCGACGAGGTGATTCCGCTCGACGCGCTCTTCCTCGCCTCGGATGCGCTCGCCAAGGCGGAGATCCCCTGCCAATGGCATCTTTCATTGGGGATCGGTCACGGCATCGACGGAGAGGGGCTGCGTCACGGCGGGCTTTTCCTCGCCCATGCCCTGACGGGCCGCACGCCCGAAGGAACGCCGCGCCGATGAGCCGCCCCCTCCGCTCGGCCCGCAGCGCCTACCGCCGTTTCCTGACCATTCCCACGCGTTGGGGGGACAACGACGTCTACGGCCATGTCAACAACGTGGTCTATCTCTCCTGGTTCGATACGGCGGTGAACCGCTTCCTGCTCGACGAGGGCCTTCTCGACATCGCGAAGAGCCCGATCATCAGCATCGTGGTGGAGACGGGCTGCACCTATTTCGAAAGCGTGGCCTATCCCGAAGCGGTCGACGTCGGCATCGCCTGCGAAAAGGCGGGAACGTCCTCGATCGTCTACCGCGTCGGCATCTTCCGGCAGGGTTCGGAGCTCGCCGCCGCACAAGGCCGCTTCGTCCACGTCACCGTCGACCGCGCGACGCAGACGCCGGTGCCGATGCCGGAACTCTATCGGGAGAAGCTGGCGTTGATCGCCTGACGCGGGCCGTTCGAGGACTATCGCTTCGTCGCCGACACCAGCCATACGCCCGCGAGGATCACGCAGCCGCCCGCGAATTCGCGCAGGCCGACATGCTCGCCGAGGAACATCACGGCGAAGCCCGTCGCGAAGATCGGCATCAGATACCCGACCATCACCGCGCGGGTCGGCCCGGCACGGGCGATCATCCACATGAACATGCTGATCGGGATCGCCGTCGACAGCGTGCCCAAGGCGATCAGGAGCCAGGCGTTCGCCGCGAAAGCGTCCAAGGCCGCCGTGCCTTCGAGGAAGAAGACGAGCGGCAGCGCGACGACCGCGGAAAAGCACTGCTGCCCCAAGGCCAGCCGGGCGGGCCGAAATCCTTGCAGACGACGGGCATAGATGCTGCCGAAGGCGTAGCACACGGCCACCGCCGTCATCGCCGCCGCGCCGATCGCCGTGCCGCCGCCTTCGACGAAGGCCGCCGGACCGATCAGGATCGCCATGCCGACGAAGCCGAGAACGACGCCGAAGATCCGGCCCGGCGTCAATCGTTCTTCGGCGAAGGCGAAATGCGCCATCACGGCCACCAGCAGCGGGCCGGAGGCTTGGATCATCGCGCTCGAAGCGGCGGTGATCTGGGTCAGCGCATAGGCGGTGAGGATGTTCGGGATCCAACCGTTCAGCGTGCCGAGCACCGCCCAAGGCACGATCTCGCGCCGCTCCGGAAAGGGCAGTTCGCCCCGCATCAGCCAGAAGGCGGCCAGCGCCGAGGCCGCGACGGTCGCCCGCGCCGCCGACAGACCGACGGGCGAAACGGCCCCCGTCATCATCTTCATGAAGATGAAGCCCGAGGCCCAGAACATCGCGTTGACCGCAAGGCGCAGGATCATCTCGGGCCGCCCGAGCGCGGGAGGCGGCGGCAGCGCCGAACCGGTCGTCATCGGATCAGGCCCCGACCGCGTGGAACCCGACCAGATCGATCAATGCGGGGATGAGGGGTTCGTCCGCGGGCGGCATCGGATGGTCGCGCAGCTTCTGCGGGCGCACCCATTTCAAGGCGACATGTTCCTTGGCGACGACCGCACCGTCCCAGCGCCGGCAGACATAGAGCGGCATCAGGAGGTGGAAGTCCGGATAGGGAAAACTCGCGAAGGTGAGAGGCGCGAGGCAGGGCTCCTTCACCTCGATTCCGAGTTCCTCGCGGAGTTCCCGGATCAGCGTCTGTTCGGGCCGCTCGCCCGCCTCGACCTTGCCGCCGGGGAACTCCCACAACCCCGCCATGGCCTTGCCCTCCGGCCGCTGTGCGATCAGCACGCGGCCGTCCTTGTCGATGAGGGCGCAGGCGACGACGAGGAGGAGCTTCAAGAGCGGTAATCCCCGTTGATCTCGACATATTCCTTCGTGAGATCGCAGGTCCACACCGTGAAGCGCCCGCGCCCGAGACCGAGATCGACCCGGATCGCGATGTCCTGACCCTTCATGTATTCGGAGGTCGCGGCCTCGCTGTAGGCCGGGTCGCGCGCGCCGTTCACGGCGACGCGGATGTCGCCGAAGAAGATCGAGAGCCGATCGCGGTCGGCGGGTTCGCCCGCCTTGCCGACGGCCGCGACGATGCGGCCCCAATTCGCGTCCTCGCCCGCGATGGCGGTCTTCACCAGCGGAGAATCGGCGATCGACTTGGCGATCCGCTTGGCGGACGCATTGGTCGCCGCGCCCTCGACGGTCACCGACACGAAATGTCGCGCGCCTTCTCCGTCCTTGACCACCTGATGCGCGAGATCGAGCAGCAGCGCGCGCAGGGCGCGCTTGAAGCCCGTGAGCCTGCGGTCGGACGCGGATTCGATCCGCGGGCAGCCGCGCTTCGCCGCCGCGCCCGTCGCGAAGAGCATGAGCGTGTCCGACGTCGAGGTGTCGCTGTCGACCGTGATCGCGTTGAACGAGGTCTGCGTGAACTTGGTCAGCATCGCATGCAGCGCACCGGCTGCGATCGGTGCGTCGGTGAAGACGAAGGACAGCATCGTCGCCATGTCCGGCGCGATCATGCCCGCGCCCTTGGCGATGCCCGCGATGGTGACCGGAACGCCGTCGATCCTCACCTCGGCCAAACCGACCTTGGGATAGGTGTCGGTCGTCATGATCGCCTTCGCGGGTTCGATCCAGGGCTGGGACGCCGCGCGCCGCGCGCAATCGGCCAGAACCCCGTCGAACTTCCGCGCATCGAGCGGCTCGCCGATCACGCCCGTGGAGGCGAGCACCACTTCGTCCGGCCGGCAGCCCAGTGCCTTGGCGGCGATGTCGGCGGTGAGCGCCACCGCGTCGGCGCCCGTCCGGCCCGTGAAGGCGTTGGCGTTGCCGGAATTCACCACCAGTCCGCGGACCTTGCCGCCCGTGGCGGCCAGCGCCTTCCGACACCAGTCGACGGGCGCGGAGGGGCATTTCGATCGCGTGAACACGCCCGCCGCTTCCGTTCCCTCGTCCATGGTCACGAGCAGAACGTCGGTCCGGTTCTTGTATCGAATGCCGGCTTCGGCGGTGGCGAAGCGGACGCCTTCGATCGCCGGCGGCTCGGGACGGGTCTTCGGTGCAAGCGGAGAGACGGCGGTCGCCATGCGCGGTTTTCCTCGGGGGTCGAAAAAAGGGCCGCCGAAGCGGCCCTTTCAGGATCTCGTCACTGCTTCTTCTGTTCGGGCTGGTCGAGTCGCTCGATCTTCACCTTGGCGCGGAGGGCGAGGACGATGTCCTGCTGCGCCTTGCGCTCCAGATATTGAGCGATCTGGTCCTTCACTTCGTCGAGCGGCGGGAACGGCTTCTGCCGCTTTTCGTCGACCTTGATCACGTGCCAGCCGAACTGGCTCTTCACGGGCGCGGAGAGCGCGCCGACGTCGAGCTTGAAGGCGGCTTCCGCGAATTCGGTCACCATCCGCTCCTTGGTGAAGAAGCCGAGATCGCCGCCCGTCTGGCCCGAACCGGGATCCTTCGAGAGTTCGGAGGCGAGCTTGGCGAAGTCCTCGCCCTTCTTCAGACGCTCGAGCACGGCCTTGGCCTCGCCCTCGGACGCGAGAAGAATGTGCCGCGCGCGGACTTCCTGCTCCGGCGGGAGCCCCTTCACCGTGTCGTCATAGAGCTTCTTGATCGCCTCGGGCGTGACCGCCTTCTTCGCCTCGGACGTGAGATATTCCTCGAGCAGAAGCTTCCGGCGGTTGTGTTCGAGCTTGCGCTTGAAGTCCGCGGATTCGCCGATCTTCGCGTCGAGCGCGGCCTTGGCGCCCATCGCGATGTCGCCGAGATAGCCGACGAGCTGATCGCGATTGACCTCGGCCGGGCCGCCGCCCAGATCTTCCGCGGCGAGCGCGAGATCGCCCTCGGTGATCACCAGACCGTCGACCCGGGCGACGGGCTTGTCGGCCTGCGCGAGGGCGGGACCCGCCGTAAGCAGCGCGCCGAGCGCGACGGTCGCCGCGAGCCGTAGGAGCGTCTTGGGGCTGAATACGATCATGACGAAAGAAACTCCGTGAGAAGGCTGCGGCAAACGGGACGAAGACCCCGACGGCACAAGTGCCGCAACCCGCCCCCGCCGGCAAGGGGGGCGGGCCGCTTAAGCACCGAGGAGCGCGACCGGCGGATTTGCAATTTCCACGGCCGTGCTTACCTGTCGGAAATCGTTCGAAAGGCTGCGTGCGTCATCGCGCGCGAACGGCTATAAGCCGCAACGAAACACCGCTTCGCGGAGCCTCCGGGGTCCGCCGTACGACCGTAAAAGGCTTTCCGATGTTCGGCGCAATCGCCAAGAAAATCTTCGGTTCCTCGAATGACCGCCGGGTCAAGGCCTATCGTCCGAAGGTCGAGGCGATCAATGCGATCGAACCCGAACTCGTCGCCTTGTCCGACGACGAACTCCGCGCCCGCACCGCGATGTTCAAGGAACAGCTGGCGGCAGGGAAGACCTTGGACGACCTCCTGATCCCCGCCTTCGCCACCGTCCGCGAAGCCGCCAAGCGCGTGCTCGGACAGCGCCACTTCGACGTGCAGTTGATCGGCGGCATGGTGCTGCATGAAGGCGCCATCGCCGAAATGAAGACGGGCGAAGGCAAGACGCTGGTCGCGACGCTGCCCACCTATCTGAACGCGCTCGCCGGCAAAGGCGTGCATGTCGTGACGGTCAACGACTACCTCGCCCGCCGCGACTCCGAATGGATGGGCCGCGTCTACCGCTTCCTCGGCCTCGAAACGGGCGTCATCGTCCACGGGCTCACGGACGAGGAGCGGGCCGCCGCCTATGCCGCCGACATCACCTACGGCACGAACAACGAATTCGGCTTCGACTATCTGCGCGACAATATGAAATACGAGC
>CAYNUN010000051.1:0-9806 GCA_964400345.1 uncultured Methylobacteriaceae bacterium | reverse complement strand
CATGACCGCTCTCCGCCTCCCGCTCCGAATCCGCTTTCCGGCCTTCCTCCCCGCGCTGGTCTCGGCCTTCGTGCTGACGGGTGCGACGCGGGCCGGGGCGCAGACGCCGCTGCCGCCCCAACGCCCGCCCGGCGCGGGCATCGCGCTGCCGGCGACGGAAGCCGCGCCGAAGCCCGACCCGGCCCGGGCGGCGGCTCCGCTGCCCGCGAACGCCCCGCAGGCCGTGGTGATCGAAAGGGTCAACGCGGCGCTGAACAGGCTCGAGGTGCTGACGGCCGATTTCGTCCAGCTCACCGGAAACCGCCGGATGACGGGCAGGCTCCATCTGCAGAAGCCGGGCAAGCTGCGCTTCGACTATGACCCTCCCTCCCCGCTCGAAATCATCTCCGACGGACGGACGGTGGCGATCCGCGACCGCAAGCTCGCCACGCAGGATCTCTATTCGGTGGCGCAGACGCCGCTGAAATTCCTGGTCCGCGAGCGGATCGACCTCGCCAAGGACCTGAAGGTGACGGGCGTCCGGATCGATCCCGACCGGGTGATGGTGCAGGTCGAGGACAAGGCCACCTTCGCGGGCACGTCGCAGGTGACGCTGTTCTTCGAACAGCCCACGCTGATGCTGAAGCGCTGGACCATTCTGGACCCCCAGGGCCATGAGGTGACGGTGACGCTCGCCAATCCGAACACGGCGGATCAACCGGACCCGCAACTCTTCGTCATCGACCTCACCATCATCCGCTGACCGCGCGCGGCCCGGGGCCGGAGCGACGGGATCGGGGGGGGGGCGATTGCCCCGGGCGCGGTGAAGCTTTACGCATCGCGGAACCGCGCCGCCCTCGGCTTCTCCTTCCCGCCCTCGCCGGAACCGTCCCGTGCCCGTCACCGTCGCCACCTGGAACATCAATTCGGTCCGCCTGCGGATCGACCTCGTCACGCGTTTCCTCGAAGAGCACCGCCCCGACGTGCTCTGCCTGCAGGAAACCAAGTGCCAGGACGATCAATTCCCGCTCGCGGCGTTCCGCAAGGCGGGCTACGTCCACACCGCGATCAACGGCCAGAAGGGCTATCACGGCGTCGCCGTGGTCTCGCGCCTGCCGATCGCGGCGCGCGCGGCCAAGGCCTTCTGCGGCAAGGGCGACGCCCGCCATGTGGCCGCGACGCTCGGACCGGAGGGCGGCGGCGTCACCATCCACAATTTCTACGTCCCCGCGGGCGGCGACGTGCCGGACCCCGTCGAGAACGAGAAATTCGCCCATAAGCTCTCCTTTCTCGACGAGATGAAGGATTGGGGCACGGCCGACGCCCCGGCCGCGTCCAAGGCGATCCTCGTCGGCGACCTCAATGTCGCGCCGCTCGAAAACGACGTCTGGAGCCACAAGCAGATGCTGAAAGTGGTGTCCCACACGCCGATCGAGACCGGAAAGCTCGAAGCGGCGCGGACGGGCGGCGGCTGGGTCGACGCGGTCAGGACGCTCAAGCCCGAACCCGAAAAGGTCTATACGTGGTGGAGCTATCGGGCGGCCGACTGGGCGGCCTCGGACCGGGGCCGACGGCTCGACCATGTCTGGGTCTCGCCGGATCTCTCGGGCGCGCTCGGCGAGGTCTCGATCCTGCGGGAAGCGCGCGGCTGGGAACGCCCTTCCGACCATGTGCCGGTGATGCTGACGATCCGCTGATCAGCCCCGATCGAGCCTGTCGCGGACGCGGGCCATCCGATCGCGGATCTCGCCGAGCCGCTCCTCGATTCCGCGCTTCAGGGCGGCGGCGACGTCGGGATATTCCAGCAGCACCTTGCGCACGGTGGCACGCGGGATGAGCAGAATGCTGGAGGGCTCTTGCGCGACGGCGGTGAAGCGGAAGACGTTGGACGCGATGAGCCCCGCCTCCCCGATCAGAGCGCCGGGACCGACGATCGTCTCCCCCGCCTCGTTCGTCTCCACCACCATGACCGCGCCCGTGCGCACGAGATAGGCGCCGACCGCGGGCTGGCCCGCGCGGAACAGCACGTCGCCCGCGCGCAGGAAGCGGCCGTCGCTGGAAAAGGCGAGAAGCCTCAACGCCTCCTCCGAGAAATCGGCGAAGCAGGGCAGGGCGGACAAGAGGGCGACGTCTTCCTGAAGCGCCATGACGTCCTCACGAGAGCAGTCGATAACCCGCCGGATCGGTCACGAGGATCGATGCGGCGGCGGGATCGGGTTCGATCTTCTGACGAAGACGATAGACATGCGTTTCGAGCGTATGGGTGGTGACGCCCGCGTTATAGCCCCAGACTTGGGACAGAAGCTCGTCCCGCGCGACGGGGCCGCCCGCTCTGAGGAGATAGCGCAGGATGGCGGTCTCCTTCTCGGTGAGACGGACGACGCGCCCTTCGACCTCGATCTGCTTCATGCCGGGACGGAAGGAATGCGGTCCGAGCGAGACCACGGCATCGTGGCCGACCTCGTGCCGGCTGAGCCGACTGCGGATGCGGCCGAGAAGGGCGACGAAGCGGATCGGCGCCGCGACGGCGTCGTCGGCGCCCGCATCCATGGCCGCGGCGACGGACGGATCGTCGGCTTCGCCCAGCACCAGCACCGGCTCGACCACGTCGACCGCGCGCAATGCGGCGACGAGTTCGGCGGCGTCGCCGTCGGCGAAGGTCGTTCCGGCGAGAACGATGTCGGGAGCGGCGGCCGCGGCGGCGATGCGGGCGGCGGCGACGCTGCGCACCGCTTCGGCGCGCAGATCCTGCGTGAGCGCGAATTGATGCACGAGGGCTTCGGCCACGACCGCCTCCGCATGCACGACCAACAGCCTGCGCTCGCCCGCCATGCCCCACCCGGCTCTTGCGAAGATCCTTCCGACGCAAGTAGACCCATGCTCATGATCCGCGCAAGCCGCAGCAGCAGCGCCGCAGCGAAGGGGCGTCGGGGGCTTCCCGCGGCGACGGTCGTCGCGCGGCCTTCCGACCGGACCAAGGGCGAGGTGGTGATCGGCACGCTGCGGATTCCCTGCGCGCTGGGCCGATCCGGCCCGAAGCGGAGGAAGCGGGAGGGAGACGGGGCGACGCCGCGCGCGCTCCTGAAGCCCGTGGCGATCTTCGTGCGGCCCGGCCCCTTCCGCCCGCGCACGCGCCTGCCCGTCGGCACGATCCGCCGGAGCGACGGATGGTGCGACGACGTGCGGTCCTTCCGCTACAACAAACGAGTGGCGCTGCCCTTCGCGGGAAGCCATGAGCGGATGTGGCGCGAGGACCGGCTCTACGACGTGGTGATCGACACCGATTGGAACCGCGTTCCGGCGGTGCGGGGCGGCGGCAGCGCGATCTTCATCCATATCGCGCGGGAGGGCTTCCGGCCGACGGAAGGCTGCATCGCCCTCTCGCCGAAGGGGATGCGGTCGCTTCTCGCCCGAATCGATCGGATCCGCGGGCTCCGCGTGCTCTGATCAGTCGCGGCGGCCGAAGATCGCGCTGCCGAGGCGCACATGCGTCGCGCCGAGCTGGATCGCCTCCTCGAAATCCGCGCTCATGCCCATGGACAGGACGCGGATGCCGTTGCGCGCGGCGATCTTGGCAAGCAGAGCGAAATGCGCCGAAGGCGGCTCGTCGGCGGGGGGAATGCACATGAGCCCCGTGATCGAAAGCCCGTGCACGTCGCGGCAGCGCGCGATGAAGGCGTCGGCTTCGCGCGGGGGGATGCCCGCCTTCTGCTCCTCCTCGCCGGTGTTCACCTGGACGTAGAGCGCGGGGCTGCGGCCGAGCTTCTTCATCTCCTTGGCGAGTTCGGCGGCGAGGCTTTCGCGGTCGACCGTCTCGATCACGTCGAAAAGCTGCAGCGCGTCGCGGACCTTGTTGGTCTGGAGCGGACCGATGAGATGGAGTTCGACTCCGGCGAAGGTTTCACGGAGGCCCGGCCATTTCGTCTTGGCCTCCTGCACGCGGTTCTCGCCGAAGACGCGCTGGCCCGCGGCGAGCACGGGCGCGATGTCGGGCGCGTCGAAGGTCTTCGACACCGCGACGAGGGTGACGGAGGCGGGGTCGCGCCCGACGTCCTCGGCGGCGCGGGCGACGGCGGCGCGGACGGCGGCGAGACGTTCGACGGAAGAGGGGGCGGTTTCGGTCAAGGCGGCGTCTCCGGGCGGGCGGAAAGTTGATTTCCGGTCGCGTTCGTGTCCTAGTCCGCGCGAACCGACGGGCGCAAGTCCGCGCCGCAATTTCCCTTTTCAGAGCCGATCGACCGCACGATGACCTCCGAGCGCTACAACGCCCGTGAAGCCGAGCCGAAATGGCGCGGCATCTGGGAACAAAAAGGCCTGTTCGACACCCGCAACGACGATCCGCGGCCGAAATACTATGTTCTCGAGATGTTCCCCTATCCCTCGGGGCGCATCCATATGGGCCATGTCCGCAACTATGCGATGGGCGACGTGGTGGCGCGCTACAAGCGCGCCCGCGGCTTCAACGTGCTGCATCCGATGGGCTGGGACGCTTTCGGCATGCCGGCCGAGAACGCGGCGATGGCGAACGACACCCATCCCGCGACCTGGACCTATGCCAATATCGCGACCATGCGCGACCAGCTCAAATCCATGGGCCTGTCGCTCGACTGGAAGCGCGAGATCGCGACCTGCGACCCGAGCTATTACAAGCACCAGCAGCGCATGTTCCTCGATTTCCTCGAGGCGGGCCTGATCGACCGCAAGTCGGCGAAGGTGAATTGGGATCCGGTGGACCGGACCGTGCTCGCCAACGAGCAGGTCATCGACGGGCGCGGCTGGCGCTCGGGCGCGCTCGTGGAGCAGCGCGAACTGACCCAATGGTTCTTCAAGATCTCCGACCATGCGCAGGATCTGCTCGACGCGCTGGACGGGCTCGACCGCTGGCCGGAGAAGGTCCGGACCATGCAGAAGAATTGGATCGGACGGTCGGAAGGCCTGAAGATCCGCTTCGCGCTCGACCCGGCGACCGCGCCGAGCGGCGAGAGCGGGCTCGAGATCTATACGACGCGGCCGGACACGCTGTTCGGCGCGCATTTCATGGCGCTCGCCCCGGACCATCCGCTGGCCGCGGCCGCGGCCGAGACGAACCCGGCGCTGGCCGCCTTCATCGAGGAATGCCGCCGGATGGGGACGGCGCAGGAGGCGATCGACCGCGCGGAGAAGAAGGGCTTCGATACGGGCATCCGCGCCGTGCATCCCTTCGATCCGAGCTGGACGCTGCCCGTCTATGTCGCGAATTTCATCCTGATGGATTACGGCACGGGCGCGATCTTCGGCTGCCCGGCGCATGACCAGCGCGACCTCGACTTCGTCAACGCCTACGGGCTCGGCGTGACGCCCGTGGTCTGCCCGGACGGCGTCGATCCGGCGACCTTCGGCGTGACCGACACGGCCTATGACGGCGACGGGCGGATGATCAATTCCCGCTTCCTCGACGGCATGACGCCCGCCGAGGCGCGCGAAGAGGTCGCCAAGCGGCTCGAAAAGGAGATGATGGGGGGCCGCCCCGTCGGCGAACGCAAGGTGAATTTCCGCCTCCGCGACTGGGGCATTTCGCGCCAGCGCTATTGGGGCTGCCCGATCCCGGTCATCCATTGCGACGATTGCGGCGTGGTGCCGGTGCCGAAGGCCGATCTGCCGGTGAAGCTGCCCGACGACGTGACCTTCGACGTGCCGGGCAACCCGCTCGACCGCCACGACGCATGGCGGAACGTACCCTGCCCGCGCTGCGCGAAGCCCGCGCGCCGCGAGACGGACACGATGGACACGTTCGTCGACTCCTCGTGGTATTTCGCGCGCTTCACCGACCCGTGGAACGAAACCGACCCGACCGACCCCGCCGCGGCGGACGCGTGGCTGCCCGTCGACCAGTATATCGGCGGCATCGAACACGCGATCCTGCATCTGCTCTATTCGCGCTTCTTCATGCGCGCGATGCGCAAAACGGGCCATGCCGGCATCGACGAACCCTTCGCGGGCCTGTTCACGCAGGGCATGGTGGTCCACGAGACCTACAAGGCCGCGGACGGAAGCTGGGTCTCGCCCGCCGAAATCCGCATCCTCTCGGAAGGCGGCGAGCGCAAGGCGGAGCTGCTCTCGACGGGCGAAGCGGTGACGATCGGCTCGATCGAGAAGATGTCGAAGTCGAAGCGCAACACGGTCGACCCGGACGAGATCATCGGCTCCTACGGGGCGGATACGGCACGCTGGTTCATGCTGTCCGACTCCCCGCCCGAGCGGGACGTGATCTGGACCGAAGAGGGCGTGCAGGGCGCCGCGCGCTTCATGCAGCGTCTCTGGCGGATCGTGAACGACGTCGCGGCGCTGCCGCGCACTACCGCGGCGGACTACGGACCGGCCGCCCTCGCCGTCCGCAAGGCCGCGCACAGGGCGCTGATCCGGACGGAAGAGGACGTCGAGCGGCTGCGCTTCAACCGCTGCGTCGCCCATGTCTACGAGCTCGCCAATGCGCTGCAGGCGGCGCTGGGCGCGCAGGAGACGGCCTGTCCGGACGATCTCGCCGCGGCGTTGCGCGAAGCGACCGACATCCTGGTCCTGATCGTCGCGCCGATCATGCCGCATCTGGCGGAGGAATGCCGGGCCGCGCTCGGCCATGCGACGCTGGCGGCGGAGACGCCCTGGCCCGTCGCGGACAGGGCGCTGGTGATCGAGGACGAGATCACGCTGCCCGTGCAGGTCAACGGCAAGAAGCGCGCGGACGTGACCGTGGCGCGCGACGCCGACGCCGCGACGATCGAAGCCGCGGTTCTGGCACTGGACGCGGTGCGCAAGGCGCTGGAAGATCGGCCGGTGAAGAAGGTGATCGTTGTTCCGCAGAGGATCGTGAATGTCGTCGGTTGACCGCCTCCGCGCGCTGCGCGCGCCGATCCTCGCTCTCGCGCTCGGTCTCGGGCTTGCGGGTTGTTTCCGGCCCATGTACGGCCCGGGCGCCGACGGGCGCAGCGTCACGGAAGCGCTCGCCGCCGTGAAGGTGGAGCCCGTGACGGACAGGCTCGGGCATCACCTCACGCAGGAGCTCGTCTTCGAACTGACGGGCGGGGCCCCGGCGAGCCGGCCGCTCTACCGGCTGACGGTGCGGGCGACGCAGAACACGGTGACGCCCGTGGTCGACTCCTCGAGCGGCCGCGCGGATGCCGCCAGCGTGCTCGCGCGGGCCGATTACGTGCTGACGCGCATCGACAACGGCGCGGAAATCACCGCGGGCACGGCCGCGGCCTCGGCGACCTATGATCGGATCTCGCAGCGCTTCGCCGCGGCCCGGGCCACCCGCGACGCGGAAATCAGGGTCGCGCGGGTGCTCGCCGACCAGATCCGCCTGCGCATCGCGGTCGCGCTCTCGACGGGACGGTGACGTGACCGCGCTGAAGGGCGGCGCGGTCGAAGCCTTTCTCCGCAAGCCGGACCCGCATTGCCGCGTCGTGCTCGTCTACGGCCCGGATGCGGGCCTGGTGAGCGAGCGCATGGAGACCTTGGCGAAGCTTTTCGTCGACGATCCGAACGATCCGTTCCAGCTCGTCCGGCTCGACGGCGACGACATCGCGGGCGATGCGCTGCGTTTGGCCGACGAAGCCCATACGGTGCCGCTGTTCGGCGGCCGTCGGGCGATCCGCGTCCGGACCGGATCGAAGAATCTCGCCCCGAGCCTCGCTCCGCTGCTCGCGACCCCGCCGCAGGACGCGGTGGTGCTCGTCGAAGCGGGGGACCTTCCGCCGAAGAACCCGGTGCGGAGCGCCGTGGAGGCCTCGCCCCATGCCGCGGCGCTGCCCTGCTATGCGGACGAAGCGCGCGACCTGCCGCGCATCGTCGAGGCGGGCCTCGCCGAACACGGTCTGAGGATCGAGGAGGAGGCGCGCGGCTTCTTCATTTCGCTCCTCGGCGCCGACCGGCTCTCGACCCGCAGCGAGATCGAGAAGCTCGGGCTTTATGCCCGCGGCCGCGGTGTCGTGAAGCTCGCCGACGTCGAAGCGGTGATGGCCGATACCGGCGCCGTCAATCTCGACGCGGTGATCGATTCGGTCTTCACGGGCGACGCCGCGACGCTGGACGCGATGCTGAGGCGCTGCCTCGACGAGGGGTCGGACCCGGGCATGCTGGTGGGCGCGGTGCTGCGGCACGCCTATGTGCTGCAGAAGGCGCGCATCGCTATCGAATCCGGGACGGATTTCACGACGGCCGAGGGCGCGGCGCGCATGCATTTCAAGCGCAAGGACGCCTTTCGGAAGCAGTTGAGGAATTGGACGGCCGCGGCGCTGGACGACGCGACGGCGCGGCTCGCGGAGACGCAGGCGATCGTGCGGCGCCATCCGCGCATCGCCGCGGCGGCGCTGTCGCGCGCGCTGCTCGCGATCGCGCTCGCGGCGGGCCGCAGGGGCTGACGGGAAAGCGTGAACGTCGGCGCGGGGCTCAGTCGCGGAGACGACGGCAGACGTCTTCGAGCTGTTCGACGGTCTTGTAGCGGATCCGGAGCTCGCCGCCACGCATGCCGTGATCGATCGTCACGACCATGCCGAGAATGTCCTCGAGCGCCTTTTCCAAGGCGCGGGTGTCGGGATCCTTTTCGGGGCGCGGCTTCTTCACGCGGCCTTCCGTGGAGGGGCCTTCCTGCGTCAGGCGCTCGACGTCGCGGACATTGAGCCCGCGCTCGACGATTCGTTTCGCCACCGAATCGGGGTCGTCGACCGACAGGAGCGCGCGGGCGTGACCCGCGGTCAGCTCGCCCTTGGCGAGCATGGTCTTGACGCTTTCGGGCAGCTTCAAGAGGCGCAGCGTATTGGCGACATGGCTGCGGCTCTTGCCGATGATCTTCGCCAAGTCGTTGGCGGAATAGCCGAAATCCGCCGTGAGCTTCTCATAGCCCATGGCTTCTTCGAGCGCGTTCAGATCGGCGCGCTGGATGTTTTCGATGATGGCGAGTTCGAGCGCCTCGCGATCCGTCGCTTCGACGACGATGATCGGCACTTCATGCAGTTCGGCGCGCTGGGCCGCGCGCCAGCGCCGCTCGCCCGCGATGATCTCGAACACGTCCGCGACGCCCGACATTTCACGCACGAGGATGGGCTGGAGAATGCCCTTCTCGCGGATCGAGTTCGAAAGATCCTCGAGATCCGTCTCCTCGAACATCTTGCGGGGGTTGCGGGGATTGGGCCGAAGAAATTCGGTCGGCACCTTGCGCTGCGCTGCGCCGCGCGCGACGGGCGGCTTGTCGGCCGCGGGAAAATCCTCGCCGATGTCGCCGATGAGAGCCGCGAGACCGCGGCCGAGACGCGACCTGTTCTCCTCCGCCATGATGGATCTCCTCAGGCCGCCAGGGCCCGTTCGCGCCGGATCACTTCCGATGCGAGCCGCAGATAGGCCTGTGCACCGTTGCATTTGAGGTCGTAGAGCAGGACGGGTTTGCCGTAGGACGGGGCCTCGGACACGCGCACGTTCCGCGGGATGATGGTGTCGTAGACCTTGTCGCCCATGAATTGGCGCACATCGGCCACGACCTGCGAGGAGAGATTGTTGCGCGGGTCGAACATGGTCAGCACCACGCCGTGGATCGACAGGCGGGGATTGAGATTGGCGCGGATCTGTTCGACCGTCTTCAGGAGCTGGGTGAGGCCTTCGAGCGCGAAGAATTCGCATTGCAGCGGCACGAGCACGGCATCGGCCGCCGTCATGGCGTTGACGGTCAGGAGATTGAGCGACGGCGGGCAATCGACCAGCACATAGCTGAAGACGGGCCGCCCGGTCGCGAGCCGCTCCTCATGCAGGACCATGATCGCGCGGCGCAGCCGATGGGCGCGATCGCGCTCGGCGGCGAT
>CAYNUN010000050.1:0-9868 GCA_964400345.1 uncultured Methylobacteriaceae bacterium | reverse complement strand
TCCCAGCCTGCGGCCTCGGCCGCGGCGCGGATCACGGCGATCGCGCGGGGATCCTCGAGATGGCGGATGCGGAATTCGATCGGGTCGATGCCCGCCTGCGCGGCCAGTTCGTCGAGGAAGGACTCGATGGCGAACACGTTGCAATGCGCCCCGAGTCCGCGCATGGCGGAGGTGTGAAGCGGTCGCTCCGGCAGGATGTGATGGGTCATCGTCCGCTTGCCGACCTTGTAGAGCGGCACGGAATTCCGGTCCCCGCCGCCCTGCGGGCGCGGCGCGTCGTTCGGCGCGGAGGGCGCGAGCGGCTCGGCGAGATGCCACGCCGCCAGCAGATTCACGCCGTCGCCGAAGCCCGGGCGGGCGAGATGCGGCGGGCTCCACACCTCATGCGCCCATTCGGTGATCGTGCCGTCGGCTCCGACCGCGCCGGACAGATGCACGCGCATCGGCGCGCCGAAGGGCGACCAGCTCAATTCGTCGGCCCGGCTCCATTGCACCATCACGGGCCGCCGCGCCGCGCGGGCGAGAAGGGCCGCGTCGAGCGCCACGTCGTCCGCGCCGTTCTGCCCGTAGCAGCCCGAGCCGTGCGCATGTCGCACGGTGACCTTTTCGAGGTCGATGCGCAGCGCCTTGGCGAGGCCCTTGCGCAACGGATAGATGCCCTGCGAATGCGACCAGACTTCCACCGCATCGCCGTCCCAGCGCGCGACCGCGGTCGAGGGTCCCACCGACGCATGGGCGATGTAGGGACGCGAATAATCCGCTTCATGCCGGAACGCCGCAGGCGCGGCCTCGCCTTCGTCGGCGAGGAAGGTCGTGGAGTTCTTCGGATACCGCTCCATCCATGCATTCGCCTCGCCCATGGGCGGAAGCGCGGCGGTGCGGGTCCATGTCGCGCGTTTGCGGGCGAAGTCCACGGCTCGGACCGCAAGGTCGTCGCGTTCGGCGACCACGCCCGCGAAGCCGCCGTCGACGACGACGGCGATCACGCCGGGCTGCGCCTTCACCGCCTCGACGTCGAGCGAGGCGAGCCGGTCCTTGGGATGGTCGGGACGCAGCACGCGGCCCCAGGCCATGCCGGGCAACGTCATGTCCTGAATGAATCCGGGGCCCGTCAGCTTCTCGCGGAGATCGATGCGCCCGAAGCCCGGCCGGTCGACCGTCCCGCCGCGCAGCTTCGGCGGCGGCAGTTCGCCCGCCATGCGCTCGAGATCGACCGCGTCGCGCAGGCGGTGATAGGTCAGGCCCTCGTTCGCGCCCGGGCGGCGGAACATGCCGTCCTCGACGGTCATGTCCTTCGCTTCGCCGCCGAGCCGCGCCGCCGCGGCTTCCGCGAAGAGTTCGCGCACCAGCGCGCAGGCATGCCGCATCGCGGCGCCGCCGTGCTCCACCGAGAAGCTCCCCGCCGTCCAGCCCTCCTCGGGCGCGCGCAGCGTGTCGGTGTTCTCGACGCGGATGCGCTCGACGGGAACGCCGAGTTCGGCCGCGGCGATCGCCGCCATCGCGGTCGCGATGCCCTGGCCGAGTTCGACCTTGCCGGAGCGGATCGTGATCGTCTCCGCCGCGTCCACCGTCAGCCAGCGGGAGAGAAGCGGATTGGCCTTGAGATTGGCGGGAAGATCGGTCATGCGCGCCCCCCGATCGCCTTGATCGCGCGGTCGACGGCGCGCAGGATGCGCGGCTGCGCCCCGCAGCGGCAGATATGCCGCTCGTCCAGCGCCTCGACGATCTCGTGCTTCGTCGCGGGCGGGGACTGCGAAAGCAGGCCCGTCACCGTCATGATGATTCCGTTCGAGCAATAGCCGCATTGCGCGGCCTGTTCGATGAGGAAGGCCTCCTGCACCGGGGCGAGCACGTCCCCCTTCGCGAGGCCCTCGATCGTCGTGATCGTCTTGCCCGCGACGGCCCAGAGCGGCGTGTTGCAGGACTGCACCGGGCGCCCGTCGACGAGCACGGTGCAGGCCCCGCAATAACCCTCCGTGCAGCCGACCCGCGTCCCTTTGAGGTCGAGATCATGGCGCAGCGCCGTGAGCAGGCTCGCGTCTTCGGGAGCGGCGACGACGACGTCCCGACCGTTCACGATGAACGACCGGGTTTCGAGAACGGGAGCGGCGGTCATGAATGCTGGACCCTCAGTGACCGTGGAAGATGCCGAGATTCCGGGTGACGAGATCTTCGTCGGCGCGCACTTCGTCGGCCGAACCGATGAAGGCCGTCTCGCCGGTGTTGAGGATCACGACCTGATCCGCGACTTCCAGCGCCATGCGGCTGTTCTGCTCGACGAGGATGATCGACTGTCCCTCGTCCTTCAAGCGCTGGATGGTGCGGCCGACCTCCTGCACGATCAGCGGAGCCAAGCCTTCCGACGGCTCGTCGAGAAGCAGCACCTTGGGATTGCCCATCAGTGCGCGGCCGATCGCGAGCATCTGCTGCTCGCCGCCCGAAAGCGAGCCCGCGAGCTGGTTCTGGCGTTCCTTCATGCGCGGGAACAGATCGTAGATCCGGTCGAGCGTCCAGGTCTTGCCCGGCGCCTTGCCCGCCCCGTTCTGCCGCTGTGCCGCGACCACGAGATTCTCGCGCACGGACAGGGTCGGGAAGATGCGCCGCCCCTGCGGCACGAGGCCGACGCCGAGGCGCGAGATCGCCTCGGGCGGCAGGCCCGAGATCTTCTCGCCGAACAGGCGGATTTCGCCGCCGCGCGGCGGCAGCAGACCCATGATCGAGGAGATGCAGGTGGTCTTGCCCGCGCCGTTGCGGCCGAGCAGCGCCAGAACCCGGCTCTCTTCGAGCGCGAAGCTGACGCCGTACAGCACATGGCTGTCGCCGTAATAGGCGTGAAGATCGGAGACCGAGAGCGCTTCAGTGGCCAAGATACACCTCCCGGGTCTTCTCGTCGGCGACGACCGCGTCGCGCGGACCGTCGACGATCACCTTGCCGTAATGCAGCAGCGTCACCGTTTCGGCGAGTTCGAGCGCGGTATCCATGTCGTGCTCGATCATCACCACCGTGACCTCGCGCGGAATCGAAGCGACGAGTTCCTTCACGTTCGTGCGTTCGCCGGCCGAAAGGCCCGCGAGCGGTTCGTCGAGCAGCAGCACCTTCGGCTTCTGTGCGAGCGCCATGGCGATCTCGACGCGCCGCTTCTCGCCGTAGGAGATGTCCGTCACCGGGCGATCCGCGAGATGGTCGAGATTGACGAGCCCCAGAACCCGGATCGCTTCCGTCCGCATCTCGCCGTAGGTCGCGAGCGGACGCAGCATGTTCCAACGCGTCGTCCGCAGGCCGAGAAGTCCCAGCGTGATGTTGTGGACGAGCGTGTCCTTGTTGAAGAGCGTGATGATCTGATAGGTGCGGGCGAGCCCCATATGCGCCCGCTTGTGCGGCCGCAGCCGCGTCACTTCCCGGCCGAACAGCTTGATCGTGCCCGAGGTCGGAAAGAAGTCGCCGGTGATCTGGTTGAACAGCGTGGTCTTGCCCGCGCCGTTCGGACCGATGATCAGGCGCCGCTCGCCGGGCTGCACCGAGATCGACACGTTCTGCGTCGCGGGCAGGCCGCCGAAATTCTTGTTGAGATCGATGATCTCGAGAGCGGGCGTAGTCATTTGGCGCCTCCCGTGAAGCGCTTCCAGAGCCGCTTCGTGCCCGGCACGAGGCCTTCCGGCATGAAGATGACGATGAAGAGGAAGACGAGGCCGAGCAGCATGTTCCAGCGCTCGACATAGGCGGATGCGTAATTCTTCAGGATCATCACCAGCGCCGCCCCGACCACGGGGCCGCCCAGCGTCCCCGAACCGCCCGCGATGACCGCGAGAAGGCCTTCGGCCGAAGCCGTGATCGAGAGCGAGGTCGGGTGGATGTATTTGTGGTAGTAGACGTAGAGCAGGCCCGCCACCGCGCCCCAGAAGCCCGCATAGACGAAGGTGATCCAGCGGATCAGCCAGACGTCGAAGCCGAGCGCGGCCATGCGGCGGGGCTGGTCGCGCGTGCCGCGCAGCGCGGAGCCGAAGGCCGATTCCGTGAACACGGCCATCAGCACGAACGAGACCGCGAAGATCACCAGCGAGAACCAGTAGAAGGCGTCGGCGCCGTTGATGTCGAGCCCGAAGGGCATCGGCCGGGTCATGCCCGAAAGCCCGTTGTCGCCGTTGGTGACGGAGGACCAGCGGAAGGCGACGCCCCAGAGCACCTGCGACAGCGCCAGCGTGATCATCAGGAAGCCGAGACCGGAGGCCCGCAGCGCGATGAGCCCGAAGAGCCCGGCCATGACCGTGGTGCCCAACAGCGCGATCAGGGCGGCCGAGGTGTGATCCATCCCGCCCCGGGTGAAGAACCAGGCGGCGAAATAGGCCGAGATGCCCAGGAAGGAGGCATGGCCGAGCGAGCTCAGTCCGCCGTAGCCGACCAGCAGATTGAGGCTGAGCGCGAAGATGGCCGCGATCAGGATCTGGCTGGCGAGGTTGATGTAGAAATCGCCGGAGAAGAGCGGCAACACCAGAAGCAGCAGGCCCAAGGCCGCATAAACGGCGAGGCGGAGCGGCGTGTTGCGTTTCTCGACGGGCGCGGCCGCGTGGGCGGCGGTGTCGTTGGTTTCGACCTTGCTCATGCGGCGATCCGTCCGAAAAGGCCCTGAGGCCGGAATGCGATCACGACGATCATCGGCAGGAAGAGGATCACGTAGGCGAGGTCGGGCAGAAGCGCCGTCCCGAACGTGTAGATGAAGCCGATGATGAAACTGCCCACGAAGGCGCCGAACAGACTGCCGACGCCCCCGAGAATGACGACGACCAGCGCCAGCGGGAGCATGTCGGCATCGAGCCCCGGATAGGCCGACATCATCGGGCCGCCGAGCACGCCCGCGGCGCCCGCGACGCCCGCACCGAGCATGAAGACCGCCGTGAAGAGCTTGGAGACCGGGATGCCGACGGCGCGCGCCATCTGCATGTCGTCGACGCCCGCGCGGATCATCGCGCCGAGTCGCGTGCGTTCGAGCAGAAGATAGAGCGCGATCGCCGCCACCACGGCCAGCACGACCACCGCGAGCCGGTAGCTCGGGAAGGCATAGCCGAAGGCGCGGATGGGCGAGCGGAAATCGGGCGGCGTGGGCACCGGGATCGGGTCGCCGCCCCAGATGATCAGACAGGCGTCGGCGATGATGAAGGACATGCCGAGGGTGACGAGCACCTGTCCGAGTGAATTGTTGCTCAGACGCCGCAGCACGAAGCGTTCCAAGAGCCCGCCCATGGCGGCGACGAGGAGACCCGCCCCGATCATGGCCGTCCAAAGGCTCACGCCTTCGAAGGAGCGCATGATGTTCGCGCCGATATAGGCGCCGAGCATGAACAGCGCGCCGTGGGTGAGATTGGCGAGGCGCATCAGACCGAAGATGAGCGAGAAGCCCGCGGCCAGAAGGAACAGCAGTCCCCCGAGGGCGAGGCTGTTCAGCGTCTGGATGATCGCGAACTGCGTGCTTCGGATGGATGCGATGTAGGAGAAGCCGGCCGCCCCGATGATCAGGACGGCGATGAGCGCGAGAATGGTTCGCGTCTGATTGGAGCCGGATTGCATGCCGCAGCCTTTCGGGAGAGAGGGCCGCCGCCGCGGAGGTCCGCGGCGGCGGTGGTCACCGATCGGTCACTTGTCGAGATTGCGCGCGGGCGGGAAGTCGCGCGAATAGACCGGGTTGGCGAGGAAGGCGGCGCGGTCGTAGGTCCAGAACTGCCCGACATTCGGATAGGTCTTGATGACCGAGTTGACGAGGCGGCCTTCCTTGCGGCGCACGGTGCGGATGTAGGTGTCGCCGACCACGTTGCCGAGATCGTCGAACTTCACCTGGCCGCGGCAGGTCATCACGTCGACCGTACGGAGCGCCTTCATGAAGGCGTCCTTGTCTTCGACCTTCGCATTGACGGTCTTCATGGCCGATTCGATCACGGCGCCCGTCGCATAGGTCGCGGCGGCATAGAAGCCCGGGTCGTATTTGAACTCGTTCCGGAAGGCCGGAGCGAAGGTCTTGTTCACCGGGTTGTCGAGTTCGGCCGAATACCAGCAGGCGGTGATGATGCCGAGAGCTTCGTCGCCCATATTGCGCAGCACGGCTTCGTCGAGCGCCGTCATGCCGCCGATCAGCTTCATCTTGTCCTTCAGGCCGTATTCGACGAACTGACGGACGAAGCGGAAGCCGTTCGAGCCGGCGAAGCCGAGGAAGATCGCGTCCGCGTTCTTCAGCTGGGCGACGTAGGAGCCGTAGTCCGGCACCGCGAGCGGCGGGAACAGCTTCTGGACGACCATGCCGCCGTTCTCTTCGAACACGCGCTGGAAGCCCGCGCACATCTCATGGCCGTAGGCGATGTCGTCGGCGATGGTGATGACGCGCTTGAGCTTCATGTCCTTGGCCGCATAGTCGGCCATCGGATGGGCGCACTGCGACGACGTGGCGGTCGGACGCACGAACCACGGATTGGCGAGCCGCTGCGTCATGTCTTCGGCCGCGGCGACCGCGATGGTCGGCATCCTGGCCTGACGCAGATAGTCGTCGACGGCCAGCGCTTCGAAGGCCGCAAGCGGGCCCGCGAGGCAGTGGACGTTGTTCTTCTCGACCAGTTCCTGCGTCTTGGTGCGCGCCTGCGCGGGCACGCCCGCCGTGTCGGCCACGATCAGCTCGACCCGGCGACCGGCGAGCATGTTGTTGCGCTCCTTCAGATACATGATCAGGGCGCGTTCCATGTCGATGCCGCCCGACGCGAGCGGGCCGGTCTTCACGGTCAGCAGGCCCAGACGCATGACGTCGGCCTGGGCGCTGGCCACATAGGGCGCCGCCACCGTCGCGAGGCCTGCGCCCGCGACGGATTTTACGAATGTACGACGAGAAATCGTCATCTTCTTCTCCTCTTGTCGTTTCCTCGCGGCGGCCGGACGTCCGGTACCGCCTTCAGTTTTTTGCTTTCGATCCCGCGGCGATTCCGCGCCCGGGGGAGTCTTCTTGTTGGCCCCGCGACGGTTCCGCACCGCGGGGCGTCGTCGTGTTCAGCGGGGGACGACGGGCACCAGGACGTAATTGGCGCCGTCGGCGTCGACATGAACGGTCGTCGTGCCGCCGAATATCTTGGCGGGACGGTCCCGCGGATCATTGTGCAGGAAGGGACCGCAGCCGAGCAGCTCGTTCTTGAAGTTCGAGAGCTTCGCGCCCGTCGTCTTCTGCCACTCGTAGTCCTTGCCGCGGACGCTGAGCGCGATGCGGTAGCCCTTCGGCACCACGATCGAGGTCGGCCAGATCTCCACGTCGAGATCCACGGGCTTGCCCGGGGTCAGCGGCTGCTTCTCGTCATGGGTGTGATAGGGCCGATAGGGCCGCGACAGCACGGGATCGAGCTTGCGGTGCGAGGCGCGGAGCCAGCCCTGCGCGATCGGCGTATGCGGGTCGATCGCGCCGACATAGGTGATCTCGCGCAGATCCGCGGTGAAGACGCGGAACACGAGGAAGATGTCGGCGTCCTCGGTCGAGGAGGAGATGCGCAGGCCTGCGGCCAGCGGCCCGGTGATCTCGGTCTCCTCGGCCATCGGCTCGGACATGAAGGTCAGCCCGTCGCCCATCGCGTCGAAGGAGAGCTTGGCGGCCGTCTTCGGCGGCTCGAGCGAAAGCGTGTGCTTTTCGGGATCGAGATAGAACTTCGTCCAATTCGTCGACTTCAGCGGCCATTCCGGCTCGAAGCGCTCGACGAACTTGTCGAGATGGCGGACCTGCAGCTGAACCTTCGGACGTTCGCCCCAGCCGTTCTTCTCGCCCTTGAGATAGTGGTCGAAGAACAGTTTCTGAATTTCGCGGCCGTAATCCGTGTAGAAATGGGTCCAGTGCTCGAGGCCGTGACATTCGAGCCACTTCTCCTTCGAGGCGGCGCGGACGAAGCCTTCGAAATTGCCGCGGGGATGCAGGCCCTGCCCGCCCCAGTTCGCGGCCGAGAGGAACGGCACCGTCACCTTGTCCCAGATCGGCGAGCGGTCCTTGTGATACTGGTCGTCCAGCGGATGGGCGAGGATCTCGTCGCCGAAGCTGCAGCGGTTCTTCGCGAGTTCGTCGTCGGAAAAGGTCTCGTCGCCGCAGACCAGCGATCCGTTGACCTTGGAGCGGGGGCCGCGCTCGCCGAGACCGTACTGAACGGTCTTGACCTGCATGTCGTACCAGTTCGCCCAGAAGGTCGAGACGATGCCGCCGTGATGCGTCATGTCGCGATACCAGTCGGCCGAGCCTTCCCAGATGCACATCGCCGCGAGATGCGGCGGCTGCAGCGAGGCCACGTGCCACTGGTTGATGCCGTAATAGGAGATGCCGTTCAGGCCGACCTTGCCGTTCGACCAGTCCTGAACGCCCGCCCATTCGATGCATTCATAGAAGTCGCGCGTCTCGCGCGGCGAGAAGTGATCGACATAGCCCGGCGAACGGCCCGTGCCGCGCGAATCGACGCGTACGCAGACATAGCCGTCCGGCACCCACTTCTCGGGGTCGACGACTTCCCAGTTCTGGTACTTGTTGGTCGAGCCGTAGGCGACGTCCGGATGCTGCTGGATCATCCGCTGCCAGGCGCTCGGATAGCCTTCCTGGAAGGCGAGGCCCTTGGCATAGGGGCCGTAGGTCAGAAGCACCGGGTAGCGCCCCGGCTCGATCGGGCGGAACACGTCCGCCTTGAGGACGAGCCCGTCGTCCATCCGGATCTCGACGTCGAAGTCGAAGATCATTCCGTCCTGAATGGTGCTGGTCGCCATGGATGAGTCCTGCCCTTGCGATCCGGAGCCGTTGATCGGCCCGCTTCTCCCAAGAGGAAAGACTATCCGTCCCCGCTCTTATTTATCAAGCGAAAACTTAGCGAAATTATCGGGCGATAATTTGTTGCGGAATCAAGGGAGCGCAAGTATCGCAGGGGCTGCGGGGCTCGCGCTCGCGCGTCGTTCGGCGGAGGCTGGACGCCTCCTGTTTCGATCTTCAGCGGTGCTTCGCCATCTCGCCGCGATACCAGTCGCCCAGCTCGCTCGCGGTCATCAGGCACGTGCCTTCATGACCGATCACGTAGTCGAGAAGTTCCTCGAGATAGCGGATCCGGTGCGGTACGCCCGTGATGTAGGGATGCATCGAGATCGCCATGACCCGCGCGTTCGTCGCGCCTTCCTGATAGAGGCGATCGAACTGGTCCTTGCCGCGCTTGAGGAACACGTCGGATTCGTGCTGCTGCAGCGCATAGACCGTGATGTCGTTCGTCTCGACCGTATAGGGGATCGTCGTGATCACGCCGTGGGGCGTATCGACTTCCTGCGGAAGATCGTCGATCACCCAGTCGGCCACATATTCGATGCCGTGCTTGCGCAGGAGATCGAGCGTCTCCTCGGTCTCGGTCAGGCCCGGGCTTTCCCAGGAGCGGGGCGCCTTGCCCGTGAATTCTGCGATGTTCTCCACCGTCCGGCGGATCGCATCGTCCTGATTCTCGACCTTGTGCATCGGCCCCTGAATGAAGCCGTGGCCCATGAATTCGAAACCGGCGTCGCGGCCCGCCGCGGCGATGCGCGGATAGGACTTCACGACATTGCCGTTGATCGCGAGCGTCGTCGGGATGCTGCGCTTGGTCAGCGCCTCGAACTGCCGCCAGAAGCCCGCGCGCATTCCGTATTCATGCCAGGACCAGTTCGGCACGTCGGGCAGCAGCGGCTGTCCCATCGGCGGGGAGAGCACCGTGCGCGGCATGTTCCGTTCGATCCGCCATTCCTCGACATTGAGGATGCACCAGACGGCGACGCGCTTGTTGCCGGGCAGCGTCAGCTTCGGCCGGTCGACGATGGCCTGATAGGGAATGCGGTCGGTCAATGCCATGGGGGCGGGGTCCTCGA
>CAYNUN010000049.1:0-9943 GCA_964400345.1 uncultured Methylobacteriaceae bacterium | reverse complement strand
CCCGCCACGCCCTCGATGGCGCCGCGCCCGAACCGGCGCGGATCCTTGGCGAGCTTCTTCTCGACGGAATAGGAGGCGAAGGGCCCCAGCACCGCGCCGTTGCCGGGCAGAATGCCCAAGGCCGCGCCGATTCCCGTCCCGCGGACGATCGGCAACGCCGATTGCTTGAAATCGTCCTTCGTCGGCAACAACCGGCCGATCGAACCACGGACCACGTCGCGCGCTTCGGGATTTTCCAGATTGCGGATGATCTCCGCGAAACCGAAGACGCCCATCGCCAGCACGGCGAATTCGACGCCGTCGGCGAGGTTCTGGATGTCGAAGGTCAGCCGCTGCTCGCCCGTCTCGAGATCGGTGCCCACCGTCGACAGCAGAAGCCCCATGATGATCATGGCGAAGGCCTTCACGAGCGAACCGCGCGCCAGAACCATGGCGAAGACGAGGCCCATGACCATCAGGGAGAAATACTCGGCCGGGCCGAAGAGTTGGGCGAGCTTCGTCAGCGGCGCGCCGAGCGCGGCGATCACCAGCGTGGCGACGGAACCCGCGAAGAAGGACGCGATCGCCGCCATGCCGAGCGCGACGCCCGGCCGGCCCTGCTTGGCCATCTGATGACCGTCGAGAACGGTCACGACCGAGGTCGCCTCGCCGGGAATGTTGACCAGAATGGCGGTCGTCGACCCGCCGTATTGCGCGCCGTAATAGATGCCCGCGAGCATGATCAGAGCGCCCGTCGGGTCGATGCCGAAGGTGATGGGCAGCAGCATCGCGATGGTCGCGATGGGGCCGACCCCGGGCAGCACCCCGATCAGCGTGCCGACGAGGCAGCCGATGAAGCAGAGCGCGACGTTGTTGAGGGTCAGCGCGACCGAAAAGCCGAGCGCGAGATTGGAAAAGATATCCATGAGGGCTCTCGGCTCAGGCGGGCCATTTGAGGATCGGGATCGGCAGGCGCAGCAGCACGTTGAAGAGCACGATGCAGACCGCCGTCAGCACGACGGCGAAGATCGCGGTCTCCTTGAACCGCGCCTCGGGAGAGGCGTATGCGCCCGCGATCATCGCGAGCGGACCCGCCACGACGAGACCGAAATTCCGGATCGTGAAGGCGAACAGGAGAATGCTGCCGAGAATGAAGACCGGACCACGCAGCGACCAGCGCTCCAGCGCCGAACCGTCCTTCAGGAAGGACGACACGATCAGCGCGACGCCGGCCCCGCCCAGAATGACGGCAAGGGCGCGGGGCAACATGCCCGGACCGAAGGAGCGCAGCGTGCCCAGGGCGAGTTCGGTCGTCTGCCACAATGCGAGGACCGCGATCCCTATCAGAAAAAGCCCGGCCGCCGCGTCCTGCGGCGACCTTATGGGAGACGATCGCTTGTCCGCGCTCCCCGTCGAATCCGTCATTTGAAACTCCCTCGGCGTCGAACGCCCCGCCGTGGCGGGAAGTTCAAGCTTGGACGAAAGTACTGCGACATTCCGACGTCGGCGGCAACCCGCAATTCTAGCCCGCGATCAAGGCCCCCATCGCCACGTAGAGCGGGATCCCCACTGCAAGGTTGAAAGGAAACGTTACGCCCAACGAAAGCGTGAGGGCGGGCATCGGATCGATATCGGGCAGAGCGAGCCGCATCGCGGCGGGCACCGCGATGTAGGAGGCGGACGCCGCGAGCGTGATGAAGACGGCCGCTCCGCCCGCCGACAGTCCGGAGGCGACCGCGAGCGGGGCGGCGAGCACCGCGCCGATCAGCGGCATCAGGATCGCGAAGGCGAGCACGCCCGGCCCCAGATGCTTGCGGCCCGTCTGCCAGCCGCGCCCCGCCACGAGGCCCATGTCGAGCAGGAAGAGGCAGAGGAAGCCCGCGAAAGGATCGACGAGGAAGGGCTTGAGCGCCGTCATGCCCCGGTCGCCCGTCGCGGCGCCGATCGCGAAGGCGCCGATCAGCATGACGACCGAGCCGTTGAAGGCGACCTCGCGGAACAGTTCCTTGTTGCTCGCCTTCTGCGTGGTGCCGCCCGAACGGCGGGCGAGAAGCAGCGCCGAGATGATCGCGGGCGTCTCCATGGCGGCGGCGACGGCGACGAGATGGCCCTCGAAGGGAATCCCGAAACGGTCCAGCGCCGCCGTCACGGCCACGAAGGTGACGGCCGAGATCGATCCGTAATGCCCCGCGATGGCGGCCGCCCGGACCGGATCGAGCTTCGTCATCCTGCGCAGCAGCGCATAAGCGATGAACGGCATGCCGAAGGAGAGCAGGACGCCCGAGGCCAAGGTGGCGAAGACCGTTCCGTCGAGACCGTGTCGGGACAGTTCCGCGCCGCCTTTGAAGCCGATCGCCATCAGCAGATAGAGCGAGAGGAAACGCGCCACGGCGTCGGGCACCACGAGGTCCGATCGCAGCAGAGCGGCGGCGGCGCCCAGAATGAAGAAGAGGACCATCGGGCTGGTCAGGTTCTGGACGGCGAGATCAAGGATGTTCATGGAGGCTCCGCTGCATTGCGGCGCGGAACCTATTGCAGCGCACAATCGGCAGCTAATTGATAGTTGATGCTTCAATCATTGCAAATCACAATACAAAAACGTGTTTGTCGACGAATAACGCATTTTCAAGGCGGAGTCGGCATTGCGCGGGCTTCGGGAACGCGTTAGGGCGATTTCATGGAACTCGGTTTTCCCCTCGTCGCCGCCATCCTCCAGATCATCTGGATCGATATCCTTTTGTCCGGAGACAATGCGGTGGTCATCGCATTGGCCTGCCGATCCTTGCCGCCGCGCCAAAGGCGGATAGGCATCGTGCTGGGGGCCGGAGCGGCGATCGTCCTTCGGATCTTGTTCGCGCTCATCATCAGCTACCTGCTCGAAGTGCCCTTCCTGCGGCTCGTCGGCGGGCTTCTGCTGCTCTGGATCGCGGTGAAGCTGATCACCGGCGAAGCCGAACACGAGTCCGAAGTGTCGGAGAGCGAAAATCTCTGGGGCGCGGTCCGCACGATCGTGATCGCCGACGCCGTCATGAGCTTCGACAACGTGATCGCGATCGCCGCCGCGTCGCACGGCAATCCGTGGCTCTTCATCTTCGGCCTCGCCCTTTCGGTGCCGCTGATCGTGATGGGCTCGACGATGATCATGGCGCTGATCTCCCGCTTCCCCGCCTTCGTCTGGGCGGGCGCTGCCCTTCTCGGCTGGGTCGGCGGGGACGTGCTGGTGTCCGATCCTTTCCTCACGTCGAACATCGGCGCGGAGTTCGCCGCGAGCCTCAAATATCCGTCCGCGGCAGCCGGCGCGATCATCGTTCTCGTGATCGGCTACGCCATGACGCGGCTCAAGCCCAAGCACGGCGAAGCCTGAGCGCATGACGACGGAGGCTGCGCCGCGACCCTATGTGTCGCGTGACGGCATGATGCTGGGCGCGCGCCTCACGGTTCCGTTCGTCCCCGGCCTCGTGATCTACGGCAGCGCCTTCGGCACCGCCGCCGCGCAGAAGGGGATGACCCTCTCCGAAACGATGCTGTCGAGCGCCATCGTCTTCGCCGGCGCGGCGCAGCTCGTCTCCCTCGAATTGTGGCGCGAAAGCTGGACCTTCGCCTCGGTCGTCGCGATCACCCTGCTCGTGATGACCGTGAACGCGCGGATGCTGCTGATGGGCGCCTCGCTGCAGCCTTGGCTGCACGGCGTCGACGGACGCATCCTGTGGCCGGGCATCCATCTGATGACCGACGCCAATTGGATCATCGCGGAGCGCTATCGGAGCGGCGGCGGACACGACGCCGGCGTCCTGTTCGGCAGCGGCGTGCTGCAGTGGATCCTCTGGGTTCTGGCCGCGATCCCCGGCTATATGGCGGGCTCGCTCGTCGAAGAGCCGCGGCGCTGGGGTCTCGATCTCGTGATGCCGATCATCTTCGCGGGCATGCTGGTGCCGATCTGGAAGGGCAAGCAGGATCTGGTGCCCTGGGGCGTCGCGGGCGCCGTGGCGCTGACGACCTCGGCGCTCGTTCCCGGCTACGCCTTCATCGTGGCGGGCGCGCTCAGCGGCGCGTTGACCGCCGCGCTGCTGCCGGTGCGCGAGCATGGCTGAGATCTTCGGTCCCGTCGCTCCCGACGCCGCACTCGCTCTGATCTGCATGGCCTTGGCGACCTGGCTGTGCCGTGCGGGCGGCGTCTGGCTGATGACCCATGTTCCCATCACCCCGCGCGTGCGCCGCGGCCTCTCGGCCCTGCCGGGGTCGATCATGATCGCGACCGTTCTGCCCATCGCGATGAAATCCGGCCCCGCCGCCATCGCGGCGCTCGTCGCCGCCGTGCTGGTGATGCTGAAATGGCGGAAGGAGGTTCTGGCGCTCGGCGCGGGCCTCGCGACCGTCTCCGTCCTCAGGGCCTGGGGGCTCTAACGCAGTCGGCCGGTGATCTTGTCGGCAAGCAGGTCGCGCACCGCCCGATAATGCTGCAGGACCTGATCGCGCGAGCCTTGCCCGACCGCGACTGACGGGTCCGGAGTCGGCCAATATTCGACGTCGGCATCCACCGTCCGGGTCAGTTCCAGAGCCTTGTGATGGGCCTCCGGCGACAGGGTGACGATCAGGTCGAAATTCAGCCCCTCCCCTTCCTCGAGTTCTTCGAAGGTGCGCGGCCTGTGCTTGGATGCGTCGATGCCGATCTCGTCGAGCACCGCGGCGGCGAAACCGTCGGTCTCGCCCTTCTTCACCCCGGCCGACTGCACATAAAGCGACCTGCCGAAGTAGTGGCGGGCGATGGCCTCGGCCATGGGCGAACGGATCGAGTTCTGGCCGCAGGCGAAGAGCACCGCCTGAACCTTCCGACCGGTCGCGGTCTCGGCCATTCGCTCAGCCCTTGAAATGCAGCGCTGCAACGAGGGTGAAGAGGCGACGCGCGGTGTCGAAGTCGATGTCGACCTTTCCCGACAATCGTTCGAGCAGGAGATGGGCCGCTTCGTCGTGAAGACCGCGACGGCCCATGTCGATGGCTTCGATCTGCGATGCGCTCGCGGTCCTGATCGCGGCGTAATAGCTTTCGCAGACGAGGAAATAGTCCTTCACCACGCGCCGCAGCGGCGTCAGCGACAGGATATGCGTGATGACCCGCTCCCCGCCGTCGTCGCGCACGTCGAAGGCGAGCTTGTTGGAAACCAGCGAGACGTGAAGCGTATAGGGTCCGCCCTCGTGCTGCGCCGGCGCGAAACTGTTGGACTCGATCAGGTCGTAGATCGCGATCGCCCGCTCGTGTTCCTGCTCGGGTCCGCCGCGACCGATGGAAGCCTCGTCGAGCGTGACCGCAATCAGCCGCTTCTTCGGATCGCGCGCGCCCGACATGGCATCCTCACCCGTTCTCGAGACGCAGCGCGACCGAACGGGCATGGCCCGACAGCCCCTCCGCCTCGGCCAGCGCCACCGCGGCGGGCCCGATCGCCCGCAGCGAATCCGCCGTGCATTTCAGGATCGACGTCCGCTTCATGAAATCGAGCACGCCGAGCCCCGACGAGAAGCGCGCCGAGCGCGCCGTCGGCAGGACATGGTTCGTGCCCCCGACATAGTCGCCGATCGCCTCGGGCGTATGCGCGCCGAGGAAGATCGCGCCCGCATTGCGGATGCCCGCGGCGAGCGCCTCCGCATTCTCCGCCTCGATTTCGAGATGCTCCGGCGCGAGCCTGTCGACGAGCGGGATCGCCGATTCGAGGCTTTCGACGAGCACGACGGCGCCGTAATCCCGCCAGCTCGCGCCCGCGATGTCGGCGCGGGGGAGCGTCTGCAGCCGCCTTTCGACGGCCGCGACGACGGCGTCGCCGAGCGCCGCGTCATCCGTGACGAGAACGGCCTGCGCGGCCGCATCATGTTCGGCCTGAGCGAGAAGATCGGCCGCGATCCAGTCCGGATCGGCCGTCCGGTCGGCGAGCACCACGACCTCGGAGGGCCCGGCGATCATGTCGATCCCGACCTGTCCGAACACGCGGCGCTTGGCGGCGGCGACGAAGGCGTTGCCGGGCCCGACGATCTTCGCCACGGGCGCGATGCTCTGCGTGCCGTAGGCGAGCGCGGCCACGGCCTGCGCACCGCCGACGCGATGGACCTCGTCGACGCCCGCGATCTTCGCCGCCGCGAGCACGAGCGGATTGAGTTTCCCGTCCGGCGTCGGAACGACCATCACCACGCGCGGCACGCCCGCGACCTTGGCCGGGACAGCGTTCATCAGCACCGAGGAGGGATAGCTCGCCGTGCCGCCGGGCACATAGAGGCCCACGGCCTCCACCGCCGTCCAGCGATGGCCGAGTTCGACGCCGAGCGCATCGGTCCAGCGTTCGTCGCCGGGCTTCTGGCGCAGGTGGTAGGCGGTGATGCGTTCATGGGCGAGACGCAGCGCGGCCAGCGTGCGCGCGTCGCAGGCGGCGAGGGCCGCGTCGATCTCCGCATCCGTGACCCGCAGTCCTTCGGCCGCGACGTCCATGCGGTCGAAGCGGCGGGTATAGTCGACGAGCGCCGCGTCGCCCCGCGCGACCACGTCCGCGATGATGTCGCGGACGATGCGGTCCACATCCTCCGAGACCTCGCGCTTCATGGCGAGCAGCGCCGCGAATTCGGCGGCGAAGGTCGGAGATCGGCTGTCGAGGCGCAGAGCCATTCAGGAATCGTCCTTGTCGAGGGCGTGGTCCGGCATGTGCTCGGTGGACCACATCGGTCCGAGATCGGACATCGCGGCTTCGAGGCATTCGACTTCGAGGGCGACCCCGCGCTCGCCCGAGAAGACGAGCGTCATGACGCCCGCGGGCGCTTCGGTCTCCTCGAAGGTGAGCGCGAGAAGGTTGAGCACCTCCTCGCCCGTTCCTTGCGGAATCCTGAGCCGCTTGGCGCGGATCACGCGGTCGACATGCAGGCCCGTCCGCCGGCGGCGCTTTTCGCCCGTTTCGGCGCCTTCCCAGTCGAACCGGTTCACGACCAGCGCGAAACGTTTCTCGGAGGGCAGGTAGACCATGTCGGCGACCTTGACCACCGCATCCTGAAGATGCGCGGACATCACCGCGAGATCGTCGGCGTCGAATGCGAGGAGCTTCAGTTTGTCCATGGCGCGGCCCGGGGCTCGAGAACCCCTGTTAACCGTCGCGCCGACGGGGCGCAACGGGGAAGGCCGTCCTCGGAAGCCGAGAGGCCCTGCGTCTCAGCGCTCCCCGGAGATCCGTTCGATCTCCGCGCCGCAGCGCAGGAGCTTCTTTTCGAGCGCCTCGAAGCCGCGATCGAGATGATAGACGCGATGCACCATGGTCTCGCCTTCCGCGGCGAGGCCGCCGATCACGAGCGAGACGGAAGCGCGCAGATCCGTGGCCATCACGGGCGCGCCCTTGAGCGTCGGCATGCCTTCGACGATGGCGGTATCCCCGTCGAGGCGGATGCGCGCGCCGAGCCGAGCGAGTTCCTGCACATGCATGAAGCGGTTCTCGAAGATCGTCTCGCGGATATGCGAAACGCCGTCGGCCTTCGTCATCAGCGCCATGAACTGCGCCTGCAGGTCGGTCGGGAAGCCGGGAAAGGGCTCCGTCGTCACGTCCACGGGCCTGATGCCTGCGCCGTCGCGACGCACGCGCACGCCTTCATCCGTCTGCGTCACCTCCGCGCCGACCGCCGACAGCACGTCGAAGGCGGACTGCAGCAGATCGGTGCGCGCGCCCTGCAGCAGAATGTCGCCGCCCGTCATCGCGACCGCCATCGCATAGGTGCCGGTCTCGATCCGGTCCGGCAGCACGGCGTGATGCGCCCCGTCGAGCCGCGGCACGCCTTCCACGACGATCCGGTCCGTGCCCGCGCCCGTGATCCGCGCACCCATCTTGGTGAGGCAGGCCGCAAGGTCGGTGACCTCCGGCTCCCGTGCGGCGTTCTCGATCACCGTCGTGCCGTCCGCGAGCGTCGCGGCCATCAGGGCCGTATGCGTCCCGCCGACAGTCACCTTGGGAAAATCGATGCGTCCGCCCTTGAGACCCTTCGGAGCCCTTGCGACGACGTAGCCGCCGTCGATCTCGATCGAGGCTCCCAGATTTTC
This sequence comes from uncultured Methylobacteriaceae bacterium, assembly GCA_964400345.1. GTDB lineage: Bacteria > Pseudomonadota > Alphaproteobacteria > Rhizobiales > Beijerinckiaceae > JAIXZO01. The sequence continues at coordinate 1,908 of CAYNUN010000049.1, read as the reverse complement.
GAGCGCCATGAGCAGGAGATCGACCGGGCGCGTGCCGATCGCGCAGCCGCCGGGCAGCGAAACGCGCGCCTCGCCCGTGCGGGCGAGCAGCGGCGCGATGACCCAGAAGCTCGCGCGCATCCGCGAGACGAGTTCATAAGGCGCCGTCGTGTCGACGATGTCGCGCGCCGACAGCGTGATCGTGTCGCCCGCGTCCTCGGCCTGGCCGATGCGCTTGCCGCTGATCGCGGCATCGACGCCGTGATTGCCGAGGATGCGCATGAGCTGCCGCACGTCGGACAGCCGCGGCACATTGTGCAGCGTCACCGTCTCGCGGGTCAGCAGGCTCGCGATCATCAGGGGCAGGGTCGCGTTCTTCGCGCCGCCGATCGGAAGGACGCCCCGAAGCGGCTTGCCGCCGACGATCCTGATGCGGTCCATGTCTCTTCCTCGTTCGGCCGCGCGCGGCGGCGGATCTCGTGTCTGCGGGCGGATCGGATCCGCCCCGGCGTCGTCAGGACGTTTCGCCGTCGGGTCCGGTCGCGGGCCGCGGGGCGGGGCCGTCCGGCTCCGCCGCCGGGCGACGGCGGCCGCGATCCTGCGCCTTGCGCCGTTTCAGGTTCTCGCGCAAGGCCGCGGCGAGGCGTTTCCTGCGTTCGTCGTCCGCGTCGCTCATGGCTCGATTCGCCCGTCGTCGAGGCTCGGCCCGGCAGGACTATGACGATATATCGCGGGAGACAACCCTTGAGCTTGCGGCCGCGTCGCGTCATGTCCCCTCCGGCTCCGGCGTCTTGCGTATGGAAATCGGGGCCCCGCCGTGAGAAAAAGCCGGAACGGCGGCCACACCACGTCCTCCGCACCAGAGCCGACGAGTAAACGGGCATGGACTATCAGGCGTATTTCAAGGACGCGCTCGACGCATTGCATGCGGAGCGCCGCTATCGGGTCTTCGCGGACATCGAACGCGTGGTCGGCCGCTATCCGCATGCCGTCCATCACACGCCCGAAGGACCGAAACCCGTCGTTCTCTGGTGCTCGAACGATTATCTCGGCATGGGCCATCATCCCGACGTGGTCGAGGCCATGGCGCAGACCGCCCGCCGCATGGGTGCGGGCGCGGGCGGCACGCGCAACATTTCCGGCACGCATCACCCGATGGTGGAACTCGAGGCCGAACTGGCGGATCTCCACCGCAAGGACGCCTCGCTCGTCTTCACCTCCGGCTACGTGTCGAACGACACGGGCATTTCGACAATCGCCAAGCTCATTCCCGACGTGCTGATCCTGTCGGATTCGCTCAACCACAATTCGATGATCGAGGGCGTGCGGCGCTCGGGCGCGGACAAGCGCATCTTCCGCCACAACGATCTCGAGCATCTCGAGGATCTCTTGAAGGCCGCGGGCAAGGAGCGGCCCAAGCTGATCGTCTTCGAAAGCGTCTATTCGATGGACGGCGACGTCTCCCCCATCGGACGCATCTGCGATCTCGCCGAAAAATACGGCGCGATGACCTACATCGACGAGGTCCATGCGGTCGGTCTCTACGGCGAGCGCGGTGCGGGCGTGGCGGAACGCGACGGCGAGATGGGCCGTCTCGACGTGATCGAGGGGACGCTCGGCAAGGCCTTCGGCTGCCTCGGCGGCTACATCGCCTCGACCTCGACCATCGTCGACGCGGTGCGCTCCTATGCGCCGGGCTTCATCTTCACCACGGCGCTGCCGCCCGCGATCGCCGCGGCGGCCTGTGCGTCGGTGCGTCATCTCAAGGCGTCCGGCGCGGAACGCGCCCGCCATCAGGACCGCGTCGCCCGGACCAAGGCGAAGATCGCCGAAGCGGGCCTGCCGCAGCTCGAGACGGCCACGCATATCGTGCCGGTGATGGTGCGCGACGCGGAGCTCTGCAAGGCGGCGTCCGACCGTCTCCTGAAG
>CAYNUN010000048.1:0-10002 GCA_964400345.1 uncultured Methylobacteriaceae bacterium | reverse complement strand
ATCGTCCCGCAACGAAGCCCTGGACCGCCTATCACCTGACGGCCCGCGCCGATTTCGTGCATTTCGACGACACCGAGGCTTACGAGACCCGGCAGGCCCCGCGCTTTTCGATCCTCCTCAACGGCTGCCGGCTCACGGAAGCGACGAGGCCGGGGGAAACCGTCACCCCGCAGGAGCGCAATCTCGCCTTGCGGAATTTCCATGAAAATCTCAATCCGGGTGCGACCTTCCTCTGCCCGGATCCGGCGAAATGCTCCGGTCTCGCCCGTATCGTGCTCGCCGAAAGCGCGGGCGCGCACCGCCTCGGCCTCGCCGACATCGCGCTCGTCCAGCCCTATCAGGTGCTGCGCCACGCCTTCCCCGCCGAGCGGCAGAAGCTGAGAAGCGACAGCGCGGCCTTCTCCGAATCCGTGGTCAAGGAATGCCGAATCCCGCGCCGGATCACCGCCGAGGATCCGCACGGCAATCCCGAGGGAACCGACCGTTTCGCGCCCTGCGTCGCCAAGGCCTATGGGCAACGGCGCGGCGTCTGGCTCGCCGCGGTCGCGGCGGTTCCCGCGCCCGGCGCATCGGAAGAGGCCCGCCGTCCGGCCGAGGAGCACCGCTTCCTGCAGTCCCTCCTCAAATTCCACGGATATCTGCCCGAATCGACGCGGATCGACGGGGCCTACGGCGAGGCCACCCGCGCCGCGATCACCGCCGCGCAGCGCGACGCGGGCCTGCCCGCCGACGGCTATATGAGCGAGGCGCTCGCCGAGCATCTCCGCAACAAGCCCTGACGGCGCGCCGCGGTCGCGGCGCCGTCGAGAATCGGCGCAGGCCGCGCCGTCTTCGACGTCGAACGTCTCGACCGCCCCTCTCGTCCGTCGACCCCGCCGCCCCATAATCCGGAGGAGGCCGTCGATGGGACGGCTGTTGCGTTTTCGTGCACGATCATGCTTGGGAGAGAAGAGATGCCCCTGAATCGTCGTACAGTCCTGACCGGAGCCCTCATGAGCGCCGCCGCTTCCACCCTGAATTCCCCCGTCGTCGCGCAGGCCGTCACGGCCGCCGAACAGGCCCCCGGCTTCTATCGCTACAAGCTCGGCGACATCACCGTGACCGCGATCAACGACGGCTACGGCGAGCGTCCGCTCGAAGGCTTCGTCCGCAATGCGGAGCTCGCCGCGGTGACGAAGACCGCGGAGGAGGAGTTCTTTCCCTCCAAGAACAATGTCCGCATCACCTTCACCTCGCTCGTGCTGCAGACGGGCGGCAAGACCGTTCTGATCGATGTCGGCAACGGCGATCTCGGCGCACCGACCACGGGTCGCTGGATGAGCAATTTCCGCGCGGCGGGCTTCGATCCCGCCAAGGTCGACACGGTGCTGATCAGCCATTTCCACGGCGATCACATCAACGGCCTGCGCCTCAAGGACGGGACCGAAGTGTTCCCGAACGCCGAAATCCTCGTCGGCGCCGAGGAATGGGATTTCTGGATGGACGAAGGCCGCATGTCCCGCGCGCCGGAGGCCATGCAGGGCGCGTTCCGCAACGTGCGTCGCGTCTTCGGCCCGATGGGCGCGAAGCTCGGCCGTTATCAGGGCGGCAAGGAGGTCGCGCCCGGCGTCACCGCCGTGCCCGCCTTCGGCCATTCGCCGGGTCACACCTGCTTCGTGATCGCCTCCGGCCCCGCCAAGCTCATGATGATGTCGGACGTGACCAATCATCCCGGCCTGTTCGTGCGCAATCCCGACTGGTCGGCCGTCTTCGACATGGACGCCGACATGGCGCGGGCGACGCGCCGCCGCATGCTCGACATGGTCGCGACCGAGCGCCTGCAGACGGCCTTCTACCACGCGCCCTTCCCCGCGACGGGCTTCATCGCCAAGGACGGCACCGGCGTCCGCTTCGTCCCGGCGCAGTGGTCCTGACGGCCTTCGGGAGCGCGGCGGGCTCCGCCCGCCCGCTCAGCGGCGCGTCATGGAATCCCGCGCCGCCTCCTTGATCTCCCGCGCCGCCCGGTCGAGCGCCGGGCGCGCCCGCCGGGCGAAATCCCGCAGCGCCGCGGGCGCCCGCGCCGCGAAGGGGGCGAAGCGGCCGATGATCCGCAACGCCGCCGCGCCCGCCTTCCGGCCGATGCGCCGGAGCCGGACCAGAACCGCCTTCACCGCCGGCCGCCGCAGGAAGCGCATCACCGCGGGCGGCAGATCGAAGGGCGTCTCCGCCCTGCGTCGCTCGTTCAGGATGAGCCCCGCCACCGTCGCGTCGGTCACCTTCAGCGCCTCCATCATCGCGGCCAGCGTCGTCTCGTCGGTCTCCCCCGTCGCGCAGACGATGAGCACGGCGTCGCAGCTCGCCGCCGCGATCGCGGTCGGCACCGCGGCCGCCTCCGCCTCGGAGAACGCCGCCGCCTCCACCACGATCGCCGCATGTCCCGCGAGATCCTCCTCGAACAGCCGCCGCAGCAGGCGCGGCTCGCGCAGCCCGTAGGCCGCCCGCGGATCGGGCCGGCAGACGAGCCGGTCGAACCCCGCCGGATCGCGCCTCAGCGCGGCCCGCGCCCCCCCGTCCCCCGGCGTCCAGCCGTCGCCGCCCGGAAGCGGCGCGCCCGTGAGGTCGACGAGCACCGTGGCGAGGCCCCCGCGCGCCGCCCGTTCCGCGATCGCCGGGGCGACCTGCGCCGTCCCGATCCCGGGTTCGGCCGAGCACAGCCCGACCACGCGCAGGCCGCGCCCGATGGTCGAGGCGTAGACCGTCTCGATTTCGAGGGAGTCGGGCGCGAGCATGGTCAGAAGGTGGAGATCAGCGCGAACAGGGTTACGCCCTGCAGCACGCTCGAGAGCGACTCGGTGAAGCTCCGCCACTCGCTCTGGCTCTTGTTGGGCACATAGACGAGATCGCCCGCCCGCACGACGGGCACTCTCCTGATGTCGCCCGTCTTGGCGAAGGCGGGCAGGTCGAGGAGCCGCGCCTCCTCGCGTCCGCCCATGAAGTTCACCACCACGATCTTGTCCTGCATGGCCTCGTTGGTCGGCCCGCCGGCCTCCGCCAGCAGATCGAGGATCGTCATCCGGTCCGCGAAGGGATAGCGCCCCGGCCGGGCCACCGCTCCGAGCACGCGCACCGTCGATCCCGCCGACGCCTCGTCGGTCAGGTCCTTGGTCCTTTCGGGGAAGAAGACGACGTCGCCCGGCCGAACCTTCGGCAACAGCCTTTCGTCGCCCGTCTCCAGATAGCGCTGGAAATTGACCGTCGTCGTCCGCGATTCGCCCGTGCCGCGATGCGACACCCGGACATTGCGCAGATCCGCCTGCAGCGTCGGTCCGCCCGCGACGCTGACGACGTCGAGAAAGCCGAGCTGCGGGTCGAAGGCGTAGCGGCCCGCGGCGACCACCTGCCCCATCACATAGATCGCGGCTTCGGGCCGCAGCTTCGTCCACAGCGTGCGCGGGTCGGGCGCGACCGTCGCACGCTCCGGCACGAAGATCACGTCGCCCTTTTCCGGGCGCGGCAGCGTGCCGATCGCCCCGCCCCGCTTGATGAAGCCGTCCAGATCGATATGGATCGCCTCGTCGCCGCCGGCCTGCCTCTTCAGCAGCCGCACGCCCGTGAGATCGGCCGTCGGCAGCGGGCCGCCCGCGAGCCCGAGAACCTCGAACAGCGTCGCGTCCTCCTCGGTCGGGAAGATTCCCGGCAGCTTGACCGAGCCGATGACCTGCACGGGCCGTGCGGCGGGCCCGGACGGCGGCGCCTTCGGGTCGAACTCCGCCATCACGTTGCTCGCAAAAGGCGTGGCGGGGACGAACAGCATGTCGAGCGGCTCCAGCTTGGGCAGCTGAGCCTCGTTCCCGTCGTCGAGATAGCGTCGGTAATCGAACACGATCACCGTCTCGCCCCGCCGCAGCTGGATGCGGTCGAGCTGCGCGCCAGTCAGTAGCCCGCCCGCCGCGGCGAAGGCGGCCTGCACGCCCGAATCGGCGGCGAGTTCCACCATGCCCGGCGACTTCACGAAACCGCCGACGGTCACCGGCAGCCGGCGTTCCCGCAGCGAGATTTCGAGCCGGCTCAGATCGCGGATGGTCACGCCCAGCGCCTCGCGGATCGCGCCGCGGGCCTGCGACAGCGGCATCCCGGCGATCCGCCGCGGCCCCACTTCCGGCAATTGCACCAGGCCCGACCGGTCGACCGCGAAATCCCGGTTCAGCGAAGGCTCGCCCGGCAGCGCGACGAACAGCACGTCGCCCGTCCGCAGTACGGGGTCCTCCTCCGCGCGGGCGGTCGCGGCGAGCGGGAGGATCAAGGCGAGCAGGATCGCGACGCGTCGCAGCATCGCCCGGATCATGAGCCCGCTCCGTCCCGCATCGCCGCCGTGCGCGTCTCCGCGAGGTCGAGCGCGGCGTCGAAGGCCGTCAATTCGTCATGCGCCCGGCGATGCTGGCCCGCGTCCGACGAGCGCCGCGCCAGCACATAGAGGCGCTGCGCCTCGACGAGTTCCACCGGCGCGAAGCGCCGTCCGCCCTCGCGTTCGAATGCGGCGAGGCGCGCCTCCCGCAGGGTGAACACCGGGTCCGTCGCCGGGCGACGTTCGGCGAGGCCGCCTCCGGTCGCTTCCGGCCAGCCCATGCAGCCCGAGACGACGACCGCGGCGAGGACGGCGGTCGCCGCCCTTGCTCCGCGTCCGCTCATGCCGCCGCTCCCGCCGAGCGCTTGCCTTCGACGAGATCCATCATGCGCAGATGGGAGAGCAGGCCGAGCGGCTGTCCCTTGGGGTCGCGCAGCAGCAGCGTCAGGTTCCGGGCGCGCAGGCGCTTGTAGAGGAAGACGATCGCGCCCACCCCCGAGGAATCGATGAATTCGACGCGCGAAAGGTCGAGGACCACGTCCTCCTCGCCCGCCGCCAGCTCCTCGAAGGCGGGCTTCAGAACGGCGACGGCGGCGGCGTCGAAATCCTCTTCGATCGTGAAAATGCGCGGCATGAAAACCTCCGTGAAAAAAGATGACGCGAAGGCGGTCTGCAACGCCCGTGCCGCCGCGCGCCCCGCATTTTCGGCCGTGCCGCACGCCGCTTCGGGTCGCGTTTCGCGAAGCTCTTCGCGTTTCGCGAGCGCTCCTACCCGCAAAATCGAGCGAAAGCGGGCGGTTCGCGCCGGCACGACGGTTGAAGGCGAATGCCCGACGCAAGGAAGGCTTCACATGCACAACCGCATCATTCAGATCGTCCAGCACATGGCGCCCGGCGGCATCGAGAGCCTGGCGCGCGATCTCGTCCTCCATCTGCCGGGCGACAATCTCCTCTACAGTCTCGAGGGCGAGACGGACGATCTCCTCCGCTCATGGTCCGGGATCGGCGCGGCGGCCGACCGGCTGAACGGCTTCGGCAAGCGCGCGGGCATCGTGCCCCGGCTCGTCTTCCGCCTCGCCGAAGAGCTCCGCCGCGTGAAGCCCACCGCCGTCTTCACCCATCATGTCGGCCCTCTGCTCTATGGCGGGCTCGCCGCGAGGCTCGCGCGCGTCCCGGTCGTCGTCCATGTCGAGCACGACGTCTGGCATCTGCAGAACACGCGGCGCAGAAGCCTCGTCGCGGGCGCGCTGCATCTCGTGAAGCCGCGCGTCGCCGCCGTCTCCGCCGCCGCCGCCGAGGCTCTCGGGCGCGCCGCCCGCATCGGCGCGGTCCATGTGCCCAACGGCATCGATCTCACGCGCTTTCGCCCCGGCGATCGGGCCGCGGCGCGCAAGGCCATCGGCGTGCCCGCCGCAGGGCCGCTCGTCGGCTGCGTCGGCCGTCTCGAAACCGTGAAGGGCATGGACAGGGCCGTCGAGGCCCTGCGCCTGATGCGGCCGGAAACGCGCCTCGCCGTCGTCGGCGAGGGCTCGCAGCGCGGCGAGCTGGCGCGGCTCGCGGCCGAACGCGGCGTCGCCGATCGCGTCCATTTTCTCGGGCTGCGGAGCGATCTGCCCCGCATCTATCCCGCCTTCGACGTCTTCTGCCTGCCCTCGCGCGCCGAGGGCCTGCCCTTGGCCGTGCTCGAAGCGCAGGCCTGCGACGTGCCCGTCGCGGCCTTCGACGTGGGCGCGATCGGCGAGGCCGTCTGTCCGGCCACGGGCCTCGTCGTGCCCGAAAACGACGTCCGCGCCATGGCCGAGGCTCTCTCCTCCCTGCTGATCGCCCCGCCGCTGCGCGCGCCCCGTCGACATGTCGAAGACCGTTACGACGCCCGCATCATGTTTCGTCGCTATGAAGAATTGAGCCATGCCGCATTTCATTGATCTCGCGCTTTTCGTCGTGCTGGGGCTCGTGCTCTGGCATCATCTTCTGCATCCGCCCGTGCTGAGGCTGCTGGCCCGCGCGGCGCGTCCGAAACCGGTTCCCCCGCTCGATCCCGCGGCGCAGGCGCCGCGCGTCACCGTCGTCGTGCCCGCCTATCAGGAGGAGCGGCACATCGCGCGCAAGCTGCGCAATCTCGCGGCGCTCGATCATCCGCGCGACCGTTTCGAGGCGCTCGTCCTGCTCGACGGCTGCACCGACCGGACGGAGGAGATCGCCCGCCGCACGCTCGCCGAACTGGGCGATGCGGCCCAAGGCCTCGTGCTGCGCGTCTTCACCGAGAACCGCGGCAAGGTCGCCCTGCTCAACGAGGCGATCGCGGGGATCGCCGACGGCATCGTCGTGCTCACCGACGCCTCCGCCGAAGTGAAGCCCGATGCGGTCCGCCGCGTCGTCGCGGCCTTCGCCGATCCCGAGGTCGGCATGGTTTCGGGCGTCTACGGCTTCGCCTATGAACCCAGCCCCGGCGAAAAGTTCTATTGGGACTATCAGACCCGCGTGAAGGCCGCCGAGGCGGCGCTGGGCTCGCCGATGGGCGCGCACGGCGCCTTCTACGCCATCCGCCGCGACGCCTGGACGCCGCTGCCCGCCGACACGATCAACGACGATTTCGTGCTGCCGATGACCATCGTCGCCGCGGGCCTGCGCGGCGTCTACGATCTCGGGCTCGAAACCTTCGAGCGCGATCCGAGCCGCCCCTCCGACGACATGCGCCGCCGCATCCGCATCGCGGCCGGCAATCTGCAGCAGACGGTCCGGCTGTTCCGCCTCGCCGATCCGCGCCGGCCCGGCCTCGCCTTCGCCTTTCTCTCCGGCAAGGGCCTGCGCGCCTTCATGCCGGTCCTGCTGCTCGCCGCCGCGGCGCTCGTCCTCGCGGGCGCGCTGTCGGGCCGGGCCGTCCATCTCGCCCTTCTCGCCACGGGCACGGCCGCGCTCTTGTCCGGCCCCGCGGCGCGCGTCATGGGTCCGTCCGCGCCCCGCTTCCTCCGGGCCGGAGCCTATGTCGTGGAGGGTCACCTCGCCGGCGTGATCGCCCTTCTCGGCCGCCTGCGCGGTCCTTCCGTGCGCTGGGGGCGCGACGCCGAAGAGGAGTTCGACGACTATGTCCATCCCGCCGTCCGCTTCGGCAAACGCGTGCTGGACGTCACGTTGGCGCTCGTCGCCTTCGCGGCGCTGGCCGTGCTCTTCGTGCCGATCGCGCTCGCCATCAAGCTCGATTCCAAGGGGCCGATCTTCTACCGCCAGATCCGCGTCGGCGAGCGCACGGAGCGCTGGTCGCGGCTATTCCATCTCTACAAGTTCCGCACGATGCGGACCGATGCGGAGGCGAAGTCCGGTCCCGTCTGGGCGACGGCGGACGATCCGCGCGTCACCCGCGTGGGCCGTTTTCTGCGCAAGACGCGGCTCGACGAACTGCCGCAATGCCTCAACGTCCTGCGCGGCGAAATGTCCGTGGTCGGCCCGCGCCCCGAGCGTCCGCTCTTCGTCGGGCGTCTGGAGGACGACATCCCCTTCTATGTGGAACGCACCTACGGCCTGCGCCCCGGCATCACGGGCCTCGCGCAGGTCAATCAGGGCTATGACGCGACCGTCGAGGACGTCCGCTCCAAGGTCCTGCACGACCACGCCTATGCGGTCCTGATCCGCACGCCCGGCTCGTGGCTGAAGACCGATCTCGGCATCATCGCCAAGACCTTCACCGTCATGGTGCTCGGCAAGGGGCAGTGACGCGCGGGGGATAAAGGATCGTCAATTCTTTTGCTGCACGTTGAAGATGTTCTCGTCGCTACGAAACACTTTCACGTGCAGCATCCTTTTTGATCGGTCCCTTCGCGTATGCGCCCGACATCGCCTTTCGTCCTTCTCGTCGAGGACACTTATTCGCTCGCCGAAACCTATCGCGCCTGTCTCAAGAGCGAATCGCTGACGGTGGAGATCGCCGGGACGGGCGAGGAGGCCTTCGCCGCGCTCGCGCGGCGCGAGCCCGATCTCGTCCTGCTCGACGTGCATCTGCCCGACGGCAACGGCATCGAGGTGTTGAAGCGCATGCGCGCGCTCGGGCTCGATTGCGAGACCGTCGTCTTCACCGGTCAGGCCTCGATCAGCACGGCGGTCGACGCCATGCGCGAAGGCGCGTCCGACTTTCTCATGAAGCCCTTCTCCGCCGAGCGTCTGCGCGAGACCGTGCGCGCGGCGCTCGAGCGCAGCCATGCGCGGCGGCGCGGCGAGCCCGCCCGCGGCGAGACGGAGGAGGGGTTCTCCGGCTTCATCGGGCGCTCCCCCGCGATGCAGTCGGTCTACCGCATCCTGCGCAGCGCGGCGCCGACGGGCGCGACCGTCTTCGTCACGGGCGAGAGCGGCACGGGCAAGGAGCTCTGCGCCGAGGCGCTGCATCGGCTGGGCAAGCGCAGTCTCGGTCCCTTCGTCTCCATCAACTGCGCGGCGATCCCGCGCGACCTCTTGGAAAGCGAGATCTTCGGCCATGCCAAGGGCGCCTTCACCGGCGCGTCGGCCGACCGCAAGGGCGCGGTACTGCAGGCCCACGGCGGCACGCTCTTTCTCGACGAGATCTGCGAGATGGATCTCTCCCTGCAGGCCAAGATGCTGCGCTTCCTGCAGCAGAAGACCGTCCAGCGCGTCGGCGAGGACGTGCAGCGCCCGGCCGACGTGCGCATCGTCTGCGCCACCAATCGCGATCCGCAGGCCGAGGTCGCGGCGGGCCGGTTCCGCGAGGATCTCTTCTACCGGCTCCATGTCGTGCCGCTCGAAATGCCCGCGCTGCGCGACCGCGGCGAGGACATCCTGCTCATCGCCCGCAATGCGCTCACCCGCTTCGCCCGCGAGGACGGCAAGGAGTTCGCGGGCTTTTCGCCCGAGGCCGAGGCCGCGCTCCTCGCCGCGCCCTGGCCCGGCAATGTCCGCCAGCTGCTCAACGTCGTGCGCAACGCCGTCGTGCTCAACGAGGGCCGGCTCGTCACGCTCGACATGCTGCCCCGCGACGTGCTGCCCCGCGATCCCTCCTCCTTCTCCTCTTCGGACGTCCCGTCCCGGCATCCGGCGGGCGAGGCCCTCGCCGAGGCGCTGCGCCTCCGCGTGCCGACGCGGCCGCGCGCCGACGCGATCGAGCCGCTCGAAACCGTGATCCGGCGTACGATCGAGGAGGCGATCGAGGCCTGCGGCGGCAGCATTCCCAAGGCCGCCGCCGCGCTCGACGTCAGTCCGTCGACGCTTTATCGCAGGCTTCAGGGCTGGCAGACGGCCGCGTCCGAGGACCGCGCGGCGGGCTGAGGCCCGCCTCACTCCGCCGAGCTTTCGGGCCTCCGCACCCGCAGATCGACCCGCGTCAGCACCGGCGCCCGTGCGATCGCCGCGAATTGCGCGGGGCGGCGCAGGGTCCGGTCGAGCAGTTCCGCCACCACGGCGAGGCCCGCGCCGAGCACCAGCCCGCCGATCAGCCCCGCGACGAAGAACACCACGATCCCCGGATGCATGGCGACGGGCTCGTTCGGCTCGTCGATCACCTTGACGCGCTCGGGCTCCTCGAAACGGCCGAGATCGCCCGTCACCCGCGCCATTTCCCAGCGCTTCGCCAACTGGTCCGCCGTCTCTCTGGCGCGCGCGATGGCCCGCTCGTAGCGCAGGATCTGCTGCTCGATCGGCGCGAATTCGGAGATCGCCGCATTGGCTTCCGCGAT
>CAYNUN010000047.1:0-10112 GCA_964400345.1 uncultured Methylobacteriaceae bacterium | reverse complement strand
GGAGCTTGCGGCGGAGGCGGCGAAATCGGCCGCGGCCATCGACGCGACGAACAAGGACGTCGCGACCGTGAAGGCCACGGCCGACGCGACCGCGGCGAAGGTCGACGATGCGACGACGGGGCTCGCGACCAAGGCGAGCAAGACGGAGCTTGCGGCGGAGGCGGCGAAAGCGGCTGCGGCCATCGACACGACGAACACCAACGTCGCGACCGTGAAGGCCACGGCGGATGCGACGGCGGCGAAGGTCGACGATGCGAATACGGGTCTCGCGACGAAGGCGAGCAAGACGGAGCTTGCGGCGGAGGCGGCGAAATCGGCGGCCGCCATCGATGCGACGAACAAGAATTTGGCGACTCACGTCACGAACACCGCGGCCGCTTTCAACACGACGAACAGCAACGTTTCGGCGGTGAAGACCACGGCGGACGCCACGGCGGCGAAGGTGGACCACGCGGAAACGGGTCTCGCGACGAAGGCGAGCAAGACGGAGCTCGCGACGCTCGAAAGTCGGGTGGCGGCCGACAAGGCCGCGGTCGGAGGCTTGATCACGGGGCGGGCGGACAACGACGCGGCGATCTCGGTCGGCCGGGACAGCGTCGATATGGCCGGCGCGGGCGGCACGGGGCGTCGGCTCGTCGGCCTTGCCGCGGGCGTCGACGACGGCGACGCGGTGACGATGCGCCAGCTTCGCGGGGCGACGGCCACGTCGACGCAATTGGGGACATCGGCGGTCGCGAGCGGCGAAAATGCGACGGCGATCGGCGTCGGCGCATCGGCGACGGCCGCGGACTCCACCGCGCTGGGCAAAGGCGCGCAGGCGACGGGGGCGCGGGCGCTCGCCATCGGCGTGGGGGCGACGGCGACGGGCTCGGTGGCGATCGGCTTCAACGCCGTTTCGAATGTCGGGGGAACCGCGGTCGGCGACGGCGCGACCGTCGAAAACGGGGCGACGAACGCCACGGCGCTCGGCAACGGCGCGGTGGTGCGATCTTCGGCCCGCAATGCGGTGGCTCTCGGCGACGGGTCCGTCGCGACCGAAGCGAACACGGTCTCGATCGGCCGGGCGGGCGCGGAGCGGCGCATCACCAATGTCGCGGCGGGCATCGCCCCGACCGACGCGGTCAATGTCGGCCAGCTCGACGCGGTGCGGGACCGGGTGGACCGGAATGCGAAGCGGGCCTATGCGGGCATCGCCTCCGTCGCGGCGCTCCAGAGCAATGCGCCTTATGTGCCGGGGAAGATGTCGGTCAACGGCGGCATGGGCCATTTCCAGGGGCAGACGGCCTTCGGCGCGAATCTCTCCTATTGGACGGTGAACGGGAAGGTGAACTTCAATGCCGGCGTCGCCGTCTCGACCGCCGATCCCGCGCCCGTGATGCGGATGGGCGTCAGCTTCGTGTTGGATTGAGGCCGTCGTGATCGGTCTGCGTTCCGTGGGAAGGACGTTGATGGTCACGGCCGTTCTGGCCGGATCGGCGATCGATTCGGCGTCGCAGGCGCAGACGACGGGCGAACCGGCGGTGCGCCGCCCGCCGCCCTCCGCGCCGCCCTCGGGGGGTGCCGTGCGGCCGCCGCCGCGCCCTTCGGATGCCGTCCCGACGCCCGCGCCCGCACCCGCGGTGCCCTCCGCCGCCGCCGCTCCGGTTCCCGTCGCGCCGCGGGTCGACAAGGTGCTGCAGCAGGCGCGCGACGCGGGCGCCGCGACCTGCCGGGATACGCTGGGGCGGATGACGTCACGCGTGCTCGATGCGCCGCATGAGGCGTTTTCGACCTGGTCGGCGGCGGAGCCGGACGGGCGCGGTTTCCAGTCCTTCGTCGTCAGTCGCTATGAAAGCCCCGTTGCGCCGCGCGCGGCCTCGGTGTTCTTCGGCGCGCCGACGGGGCCGGGACGGTGCGACGGCATGCATGTCGAGATCTTTCCGACCGGACGCTCCTGCGCCGACGTGGAGGCGACGTTGCGACGGGAGGGCCGCGTTCTGGTCGATCTCGGCGGGCATCCGGTGATCGAGGACGCGGCGGGCACGCGGCATGTTCTGCTCAACAGCGCGGGGAGCGGCTGCGTGATCATCGCATCCGGAGTGACCCTGCCGCGATGAGGCCGGGCTTTCGGTGGATTTCGTGTCGATTTCTCACTAAACTGAGGCCGGGAAACGAAGAGGCCTCATGATCCCCAATCTGATCACGATCATGCGGCTGCTGCTGGTGCCCGTGACGATCGCCATGATCGCCCGTCAGAACTGGCCGGCGGCCTTCGCGGCCTTCGTGATCGCCGGGATTTCCGATGCGGTCGACGGCTTCATCGCGCGCCGTTTCGACATGCGCACGGCGCTGGGCGCGTATCTCGACCCGCTCGCCGACAAGGCGCTGCTCGTCTCGATCTATATCAGCCTCGCCGTGATCGGCATGGTGCCGGGCTGGCTCGCCATCCTCGTCGTGTTCCGCGACATCATGATCGTGAGCGCGGTGATGCTGAGTTGGGTGATGGACAAGCCCGTCGCCATCCGACCGTTGTTCCTCTCGAAAGCGAATACGGCCGTGCAGATCGTGTTCGCGGCCTTCGTGCTCGGCGGATCGGCCTTCGGCTTCGGGATCGTTCCCTTCATCGACGAAGCGGTTCTCGTGGTGGCGGCCTTGACGCTGGCTTCCGCCGCCGCCTATCTCGCCCAGTGGCTCCGCCACATGACGACGTGACGTCGTTCTTGGAACCGCCGGGCATGCCGATGCAACGCCATTTCCTCTTCTGGTCCGGAGTTCTGCTCGCCCTCGGCTTCCTGCTGTGGCTCTTGAGCGACGCGCTTCTGCCTTTCGTGGCGGGGCTGGTCATCGCCTATCTGCTGCAACCGCTCGTGGCGCGGCTGACCGTCTGGGGCTTGCCGCGCGCGGTGGCCGTGACGGCGGTGACGAGCGTGGTCGTGCTCGTGCTCGTGACCGTGGCGTTGATCGGCGCGCCGCTGCTCGCGCGTGAAATCACGGATCTCGTGGGGCGGGTGCCGGGCTATATCGAGCGGCTGCGCGACCTTTATGCGAATTCGGCGGCGGCGCAGCGGCTCGGGACGCGGGTCGACGTGCAGGAATTGACGTCCTCGCTCGGCGGCGCGTTGGGGAGCGTGAGTTCGTGGCTCACCTCCGCGGGCAAATCGCTGCTGTCCGGCGGCATGGCCTTTTTCGGGGCGATCTCGACGATCGTGCTGGCCCCGATCATCGCCTTCTATCTCCTGCTCGATTGGAACCGGATGGTGGAGACGGTCGACGGCTGGATCCCGCCCGCCAATCGCGAGACGGTGCGGATGCTGTTCCGCCGGATCGATCGGGCGCTTGCGGGATTCATCCGCGGACAGAGCGTCGTCTGCCTGTTTCTCGGCAGCTGGTACACGATCGGGCTTTTGCTGATCGGCGTGAATTTCGGGCTGCTGATCGGGATCTCGGCGGGTCTGCTGAGCTTCATTCCCTTCGTGGGGACGTTCATCGGCCTGTTCTTCGGCCTGATCGTGGCGACGGCGCAGTTCTGGCCGGAATGGTGGCCCGTTCTCGCGGTGGCGGCGGTGTTCGGAACCGGGCAGTTCCTCGAAGGCAACATCCTGTCGCCCAAGATCGTGGGCGAGGCGGTGGGGCTGCATCCCGTGTGGCTGATCTTCGCCCTGTTCGCCTTCGGGTCTCTGTTCGGCTTCGTCGGTCTCCTCGTCGCGGTGCCCGTCGCCGCGGCGCTCGGCGTGCTGATCCGCTTCGCGATCGGGCGTTATCGGCAGAGCGCCTTCTTCGTCGGGCCGGCGGACGTCTCGTCCGGGCGGGGCTCGGACGCGGCCTGATGTCCGACGCGCCGCGCCAACTCGCGCTCGAACTGCCGCTCGCGTCCAGCTTCGATCCGGAGGATTTCCTCGTCGCGCCGTGCAACGAGCGCGCCTGCGTTTTTCTGGAGGAATGGGAAGGCGGCGCCGACCCCGTCGTGATGCTCGTCGGGCCGGCGGGGTCGGGAAAGAGCCATCTGGCGGCCGTGTTCGCGGCGCGGACGGGGGCGACGGTCCTTGCGGTCTCGGATCTCGCGGGGCGATCGATCCATGATCTCGCGGCCTTGCCCGCGCTGGTGGTGGAAGACTGCGACCGCGACAGAAGCGAGGATGCGGCGCTGTTCCACCTGCTCAATGCGGTGCGCGAACGCGGCGGGCGGCTGCTGCTGACGGCGCGGACGGGCCCCGGCGGATGGGGCGCGGCGACGGCCGACCTGCTCTCCCGGCTTCGACTCGCGCGGCGGATCGACATCGGCGAGGCGGACGAGGCGCTGCTGGGCGCGCTGCTCGTGAAATTCTTCGTGGAACGGCAGATGCCCGTGGAAACGGGCGTGGTCGACTATGTCAGGCGGCGGATCGAGCGATCGGCCGCGGCGGCGCGCGCCTTCGTGGAGGCGCTCGATCACGAGGGGCTGGCGCGGCGTCGGCGGATCACGCGTGCGCTCGCGGCCGAAATGCTCCGGCGCGACGATGAGGACGATCCCGTCTTGCCGTTGTAAGCTCTTCGTCATCGTATCGTCGTGATGTGCGGCGAAGGTCGCGCCCGAATGCGGGCGCGGGAGCGGCGAAGTGAACGAGAACGTCGAACAAAGCATCGCGCCGCGCGCGGCGGACATTCCGGAGAAGGCGCCGGAGGCGATTGCCGCGGAAGGGGCTGCGTTGAGGCATTCGCCCGAGCGCTTCATCAATCGGGAATTGTCCTGGCTCGAATTCAACCGCCGCGTTCTGCGGGAGGCGGAGAATCCGAACCATCCGCTGCTCGAACAACTCAGGTTCCTGTCGATTTCGGCGAATAATCTGGACGAGTTCTTCATGGTCCGCGTGGCGGGTCTGCGCGGGCAGTTCCGGGCGGGGCTGACGCAGCTCTCGCAGGATGGTCTTTTGCCGGGCGAACAGCTCGCACGCATCTCGGCGGCCGTCGCCGAACTCGCGGACGAACAGCAGCGGCGTTGGCGCGAACTCCGCACGGCCCTGATCGACCAGGGTATCGTCCTCGTCGATGCGGGCTGGGTGACGGCGGCGGAACGGGCCTGGCTCGAAGAATATTTTCTGCTCAACGTGTTTCCGGTGCTGACGCCGCTGGCGATCGACCCGGCGCATCCCTTCCCGTTCATCCCCAATCTCGGCTTCTCGCTGGCGCTCGAACTCGTGCGGGGCGCGGACGGGCGGCCGCTGAACGCGCTGATCCGCATCCCGAACAAGGTGGAGCGCTTCATCCGCATTCCCGATTTCGCGGAGACGGGCGCGGTGCGCTTCATCGCGCTGGAACAGGCGATGTCGCTGTTCACGAGCCGGCTGTTCCCCGGCTACGGGGTGCGCGGGCTCGGCGCGTTCCGCGTGATCCGCGACTCCGACATGGAAATCGAGGAGGAGGCGGAAGATCTCGTCCGGCTGTTCGAATCCGCGCTCAAGCAGCGGCGTCGCGGCTCGGTGATCCGGCTCGAAGTGGATGCGGCGATGCCCGAGAGCCTGCGCCATTTCGTGGCCGACGAGATCGGCGTGCTGCCCGACGAAGTGTTCATCGTGGAAGGCGTGCTGGCGCTCGAGGAGCTGAACCAGCTCGTGGCGCTCGACCGCCCGGATCTGAAATTCCCGCCTTATGCGCCGCGCCATCCCGAGCGCATCCGCGACCATGCGGGGGACTGTTTCGCGGCGATCCGGCAGAAGGATCTCGTCGTCCACCACCCCTATGAATCCTTCGACGCGGTGGTGCAGTTCCTCCAGCAGGCGGCGCGCGATCCGAACGTCGTGGCGATCAAGCAGACGCTCTACCGGACCTCGTCGGAGAGCCCGATCGTTCGGGCGCTGGCGGAGGCGGCGGAGGCGGGCAAATCGGTGACGGCGCTCGTCGAACTCAAGGCGCGCTTCGACGAGGAAGCCAATATCCGCTGGGCGCGCGATCTGGAGCGCGCGGGCGCGCAGGTCGTATTCGGCTTCATCGAATTGAAGACGCACGCCAAGCTGTCGATGGTGGTGCGGCGCGAGGGCGGCGGGCTCGTGACCTACTGCCATCTCGGGACCGGCAACTACCATCCGATCACGGCCAAGGTTTACACGGACCTGTCCTATTTCACGGCCGATCCGATGATCGCGCGGGATGTGGCGCGGATCTTCAATTACGTGACGGGCTATGCGGAGCCCGCCGAACTCGAGGCGCTCGCCGTCTCGCCGCTGACGCTGAAGAAGCGGCTCCTCGCGCATATCGAGGAGGAGGTCGCGCATGCCAAGGCGGGGCGGCCGGCCTCGATCTGGGGCAAATGCAACGCGCTCGTCGACCCGGTGATCATCGACGCGCTCTATGACGCGAGCGCGGCGGGCGTGCAGGTGGACCTCGTGGTCCGGGGCATCTGCTGCCTGCGGCCGGGGATTCCGGGCCTGTCGGAGAACATCCGGGTGAAGTCGCTGATCGGGCGGTTCCTCGAACATTCCCGGATCTACGCCTTCGGCAACGGCCATGCGATGCCGAGTGCGCATGCGAAGGTCTACATCTCCTCCGCCGATCTCATGGCGCGGAACCTCGATCGGCGGGTCGAGGCGCTGGTGCCGATCACCAATCCGACCGTGCATGAGCAGGTGCTCAACCAGATCCTTCTCGCCAACATGCTCGACAACGAGCAGAGTTGGCGGGTGCTGCCGGACGGGACGAGCGAGCGCATCATGCCGGCAGAGGGCGAGCGCCCGTTCAACGCGCATCGTTACTTCATGACCAATCCCAGCCTGTCGGGCCGCGGAAAGTCGTTGAAAAGTTCGAGCCCGCGTAGCCTTGCGGGCCGCAAGGAGCGTAGGTAACGCTCCGACGGCTCCGATCCGGAGCGACGGGCATGGCGGGACCGCATGAACGCTCAGGGACGTCTGGATGTCGGCGCACCGGTCGCGATCATCGACATCGGATCGAATTCGGTCCGGTTGGTGGTCTATGAAGGGCTGACCCGTTCGCCGACGCCGCTGTTCAACGAAAAGTCGATGGCCGGGCTCGGTCGCGGCGTGACCACGACGGGTCGGCTCGCGCAGGAGGCGATGGACAAGGCGCTCGGCGCGCTCCGGCGCTTCCGGGTGCTCTGCGACACGATGCGCGTCGAGGACATGACGGTGGTGGCGACCGCCGCGGCGCGCGACGCGGAGAACGGGGCCGATTTCATCCGAAACTGCGAGGAGATCCTCCGCGCGCCGATCCAGCTGATCTCCGGGCGGCGCGAGGCGGAACTCTCGGCCAAGGGCGTGATCTCCGGCATCTGGAATCCGGACGGCATCGTCGGCGATCTCGGCGGCGGTTCGCTGGAACTCGTGGACGTGCGGGGCGACGTCATCGGTTCGGACATCTCGCTGCCGCTCGGTGCGCTGGCGCTGCAGGATCGTTCCGGCTCGGACCTGAAGAAGGCGGCCAAGATCATCCGCGAGTCGTTGCGCAATCGGGCCGCACTCAAGCTCCTGAAGGACCGCTCCTTCTATGCGGTCGGCGGCACCTGGCGCTCGCTCGCGCGGCTGCACATGAAGCAGCGCGGCTATCCGCTGATGGTGATGCACAATTACGTGATCCCGGCGCGGGACGCGGCGGATTTCGCGCAACTCGTCGAGCGCGTCTCGACGGAAACGCTCGATTCGATCGAAGCCGTCTCGGCGGCGCGTCGGCCGCTGATCGCCTATGGCGCGCTTCTGCTCGAAGAGATCATCCGCGTCGGCCGGCCGAAGGACATCGTGATCTCCGCGGCGGGCGTGCGCGAGGGCCTGCTCTACGAACGGCTCGAAGAGGAAGAGCGGAACGAGGATCCGCTGTTGTCGGCGGCGGCGGAACTCAACGTGCTGCGCTCGCGCTCGCCCCAGCACGGCGAGGAGCTGCGGGGCTGGACCGACGGACTCCTGCGTTCGAGCGGCCTCGACGAGACGACGGAAGAGAAGCGGCTGCGGCATGCGGCCTGTCTCGTCGCCGATATCGGCTGGCGCGCGCATCCCGATTATCGCGGCGAACAGGCGTTCAACATCATCGCCAATGCGGCCTTCATGGGCGTGGATCATCCCGGCCGCGCCTTCATCGCGCTGACGCTGGCCTATCGGCATCTGAGCCTGTCGGACGATCAGGTGAGCCCGCGGCTGCGGGAACTCGCCAATGCGCGCATGATCGACCGCGCCCGCATTCTCGGCGCGGCGATGCGGGTGGCCTATCTCGTCAGCGCGGCGATGCCGGGCGTTCTGCCGCGCACGCCGCTGCGCTGCGAAAGCGGACGGGTCATCCTCGATCTGCCGCCCGACCTCTCGGCGCTCGCCAATGAGCGGCTGATGGGACGCTTGAAGGCGCTGTCGCGCGTGCTCGGACGGACGGCCGAATTCGGCTCCGGGAAAGCCTGAGCGCCGACGATCCGGCTCAACGCTGGAAGGAGACGACCTTGCCGTTCTGGATGGCGAGGCCGAGGCGGCCGTGCTTCAGCGCGAGCGCGCGCTCGCCGAAGATGGTCCGCCGCCAGCCCGCGAGCGCCGCGACGTCGGCCTCGTCGTCGGCCGCGATCGCTTCGAGATCGTCCACCGTGGCGATGACCTTGGGCGCGACGCGCTCCGCGTCCGACACCATCTTGAGCAGGACCTTCAGCAGTTCGACGGTGGCGGGGCTGTAATTCCGCCGTTCGCCGCGCTCCAATTCGGGCAGGGACTTCGGGTCGCGGGCGAGCCCGCGTTCCACGGCGGCCACGATCTCCGCGCCCGAGCGGGACCGCTCGAAGCCCGAGGGAATGGACCGAAGCCGACCGAGCGCCTCGACGGAGCGGGGCGCGGAAGTGGCGACGTCGATCACCGCATCGTCCTTGAGGACGCGGCTGCGGGGCACGTCGCGGGCCCGGGATTCGCGTTCGCGCCACGCCGCCAGTTCGATCAGGATCGCGAGATCCTTGGTCTTGCGGATGCGGCCGCGCAGGCGCTGCCAAGCGTCTTCCGGATGCAGTTCGTAGGTCGAGGGCGAGGTGAGGACCTTCATCTCGTCGTCGAGCCAATGGAGCCGGCCGGAGGCTTCGAGATCGCGCTTCAGCGCGAGATAGACCTCGCGCAGATGGGTAACGTCCGAACTCGCATAGGTCAGCTGCGCGTCCGACAGCGGGCGCTGCGACCAATCCGTGAAGCGGGAGGACTTGTCGATCCGCGCCTTGGCGAGATCATGCGCCAATTGCTCGTAGGAGACGCTGTCGCCGTAGCCGCAGACCATGGCCGCGACCTGCGTGTCGAAGACGGGAGAAGGGATGCAGCGGTCCATGTGCCAGAGGATTTCGAGATCCTGACGGCCCGAATGGAACACCTTCATCACCTTCTCGTCGCGCATGAGCGCGAGGAAGGCGGAAAGATCGATGCCCGCCGCCAGCGGATCCACGAGGACGCATTCGTCCCGGCTCGCCAATTGGATGAGGCAGAGCTTCGGATAATAGGTCGACTCCCGCATGAACTCCGTATCGACCGTGACGAACGGATGCAGAGCGAGGCGGTGGCAGGCCGCGGCGAGGGCTTCTGTGGTCGTGATCAAAGACATGACGCCCCGATCATTAACGGAGTCGGCGCGGGCGTCCAATGGGCGACGTCGCATGGGCGCGGCGCGCCCTGCGCGCCTTGACAAAGCGCGGCCGTGCATGCGTCTTCCGCCGCGACTTTGCAATCCTCGGATCCGGCTCGCGCGAGCCGTCCGCATTCTCGGGACGGACCCTGATGCACCGTTATCGCACCCATACCTGCGGCGCGCTGCGCGACAGCGACATCGGCACGGTCGCGCGCCTTTCGGGCTGGTGCCACCGCATCCGCGACCATGGCGGCGTTCTCTTCGTCGACCTGCGCGACCATTACGGCATGACGCAATGCGTGGTGGATCCGGACTCGCCCGCCTTCCGCGACGCGGAGAAGCTGCGGTCCGAATGGGTCGTCCGCATGGACGGCAAGGTGCGCAAGCGCCCCGAAGGCACGGAGAACAAGGATCTCGCGACGGGCGCTGTCGAGGTGTTCATCACCGAGATCGAAGTGCTGGGCGCGGCGGCGGAACTGCCGCTGCAGGTGTTCGGCGACCAGCCCTTCCCGGAAGAGACGCGGCTGAAATACCGCTTCCTCGATCTGCGCCGCGAGACGCTGCACAAGAACATCATG
>CAYNUN010000046.1:0-10130 GCA_964400345.1 uncultured Methylobacteriaceae bacterium | reverse complement strand
TCGAAGGCGAGCAGGCCGTAGCGGAAGCGATGCGCGGTCGGCGTGTCGGCCTCGTAGAGCGCGCGGATGCGCTGCCGGAGGGCCTCGGGGCCGGAGGGTTGCGGTTCGGACGTCGCCGTCGGTCGCGTCATCTCAGTTTCGGGTTCAGCACGTCGCGCAGCCAGTCGCCGATCAGATTGATCGACAGCGCGATGGCGACGAGCGTAAGAGCCGGGAAGAGCAGGATCCACCATTCGCCCGAAAACAGGAACTGCTGGCCGAAGCGGATCAGCGTGCCGAGCGAAGGCTGGGTCGGCGGCATGCCGACGCCGAGGAAGGAGAGCGTCGCCTCTTCCAGAATGGCGAGGGCCAGATTGATCGTCGCGATGACGAGCACGGGCCCCGCCACGTTCGGCAACACGTGCTTGAGCATGATGCCGATCGTGGAGACGCCCATCACGCGGGCCGCGTCGACATATTCGCGGGTCTTCTCGGACATGGCGGAGGCGCGCACGGTGCGCGCATATTGCGCCCAATTCGCGATGCCGATGGCGAGGATCATCACGATGAAGGTGGCGCGCTCCTGCTCGGCGGGCGGCATCACGCCGCGGGCCACGCCGAAGACGAGCAGTGCGATCAGGATCGCGGGGAAGGAGAGCTGGATGTCCGCGACGCGCATGATGACCGCGTCCGTCCGGCCGCCGAGATAGCCCGCCACCAGACCGAGAAACACGCCGAGAACCAGCGAGAAGACGACCGAAGCGAGGCCCACGACCAGCGAAACGCGCGTGCCGTAAAGGATCGCGGAGTAGATGTCGCGGCCCTGCGCGTCGGTGCCGAGCGGGTAGATCCGCCCCGTTCCGGCCGCCGGTTCGCCCGGCGGGGTGAAGCCGTCCATCAGGTCGAGCGCGGTCGGATCGAACGGATCCTGCGTGGCGATCAGCGGGGCGAGGAAGGCCGCGCCGATGAGCACGAAGGCCACGATCGAAGCCGCGATGGTGACGGGAGACCGGCGGAAGGCGTAGCCGAGATCGGAATCCCACCAACGGGCGAGCCGGCCGGGCGTCTTCGCGAGATCGGCGGACGGCGTGCTCATCGACGGCGCTCCATTCCGCTGCGCATGCGCGGATCGATCACGACATAGATCAGGTCGGTGACGACGTTCACGGTCACGAAGATGAAGGCGACGAACATCAGATAGGCGGCCATCACCGGGATGTCGACGAACTGCACCGCATTGACGAAGAGCGAGCCGAGCCCCGGCCATTGGAATACGGTTTCGGTGACGATGGCGAAGGCGATCACCGAACCGAACTGCAGACCCGCGATGGTCACCACGGGCATCATCGTGTTCCGCAGCGCATGGCGGAAGCGGATCGAGGATTCCGGAATGCCGCGCGCGCGGGCGAAGCGGACATATTCGGTGCGCAGCGTCTCCAGCATTTCGGCGCGCACGAGGCGCATGATCAGCGTGAGCTGGAAGAAGCCGAGGGTCAGGACGGGCATCACCAGCGACCGCCGCCCCGAAGGGGTCAGGAGGCCCGTGGTCCACCAGCCGATCCGCGTCACCTCCCCGCGACCGAAGGAGGGAAGCCAGCGCAGCTCGACCGCGAAGATGTAGATGAGGCCGATCCCGATCAGGAAGGTCGGCAGGCTGACGCCCACCAGCGACAGCGTCATCACGGTATTGGCGACGATGCCGCGGCGGTTGATGGCCGCATGGATGCCGAGCGCCACCCCGACGACGAGCGCGAGCAGGGCCGACAGCAGCGCGAGCTCCATCGTGGCGGGCAGGCGTTCGGCCAGCAGATCGGCGACGGGCCGGCCCTGACGGTAGGAAATGCCGAAATCGCCCTGCACGGCATTCGCCATGAAGCGGGCGAACTGCACCGCGAACGGGTCATTGAGGCCGAGCCGCTCGCGCAGCTCCGCCCGATCGGCGTCGGTCGCCTCCTGCCCCGCGAGCGAAGCGATCGGATCGCCCACGAAAGTGAACAGGGAAAAGGAGATGAGCCCCACCGCCGCGATGACGACGAGGCCCTGCATGAGCGAGCGGAAAACGTAGGAGATCATGCGGCGCGCGGGGCTGCGGGAGCGCCCCCCCTTCTCCCCTCGCGGGAGAAGGTGGACCGCCGAAGGCGGGCCGGATGAGGGGTCTCGCAATCTCTCCCAGCACGTGCGGGTGAAAGGGGCGCTTCGCGCGCCCCCGCAACCGGCGCTTCGCGCCACCTTCTCCCGCAAGGGGAGAAGGGCTTCCCCGACCTGCCGGCCTCCGTGAGCCTCGTGAGGCTCACCGCTTCACCGCGATCATCTTGATCTTCGGCTGGTTCGACACGTCGACGGGGATGTCGAGATTCGACTTCATCGCGTAGGCCAGCGTCTGGTGGTGCAGCGGGATGTAGAGCGTCTCCTCCTTCAGGATGCTCCACAGCTTCGCGATCGTGGCGTCGCGCTTGGCCGTGTCGATCTCCGAGGAGAGCGACTGGATCATGGCGTCGACTTCCTTGTTCGAATAGCGGATCGCGTTCCACCCGCCGCGCGCGCCTTCGCGCGTGTGGTAGAGGAAGCTGAAGATGTAGTCGCTGTCGAAGGTCGGCACGCCCCAGCCCAGCAGGTAGAACTCGGTTTCGGGCGGGTTCCTCTGGATCAGCGGGAAGTGCAGCGTCTTGGATTGGGAGACGAGATTGGCCTTGATGCCGATCTGGCCCAGCATGCCGACGACCGCCTGACAGATCGCCTCGTCGTTCACGTAACGATCATTGGGGCAGTGCAGCGTGACGCCGAAGCCGTCCTTGTAGCCCGCATCGGCCATGAGCGCGCGCGCCTTGGCGAGGTCGACCGGGGGAGCCGCGTCCAATTCCTTGGTCCAGCCGTTGACGAAGGGCGGCATGAGCACGCCCGTCGGGATCGACTGGCCGCGCATCGCCACGCGCTGGATCGCGGTGCGGTTGACGCTCATGTTCATGGCCTGGCGGACGCGCTTGTCGGCGAAGGGGTTCTTGCCGTTGACCGTGTCGCTCTTCAGATCGGCCGAGCCGACGTCCATGCCGAGGAAGATCGTGCGGTTCTCGGGGCCGATCTCGACCTTGAGGTTCTGTCCGCCCTTCAGGCGCTCGATGTCCTGCACCGGCACGTCCTGAACGAAGTCGACCTCGCCGGAGAGGAGCGCGGCGACGCGGGTCGCATCGGCCTTGATCGGCGTGTAGACGATTTCGGCGATGCCGAGCGGCGCTTCGCTCTTGCCCCAATAGGCGTCGTTGCGGCGCAGCACCGTCCGCACGTCGGGCTCGCGGGAGACCAGCCGGTAGGGCCCCGTGCCGTTCGCGTTGCGGACCGAGAAGTTCTCTTCCTTGTTCTTGTAGTCCTGGACCTTCTCGGCCTTGTTCGCCTCGGCCCATTCCTTGTCCATGATGAACATGTCGCCGAGATTGTTGACGAGGAGCGGGTTGGGCCCCTTCGTCTTGATCCGGACGGTCGAGTCGTCGGCCTTGGTCACGCTCTCCACCGAGGAGAGCAGGCCCTTCATGTCGGAGGTCGGCTGCATCGCCCGGTTGAGCGAGAAGACGACGTCGTCGGCGTTGAAGGTCGCGCCGTCATGGAATTTGACGCCCTGGCGAAGCTTGAACTCCCACACGGTCGGATCTTCGGTGACGCGCCAGGAGGTCGCCAGCGACGGGCCGAGCTTGCCCGTATGGTCGCGGATCACGAGCGTTTCGTAGATCTGATGCGCGAGGGCGTGGGTCGGCCCCTCGTTCTGCGCATGGGGATCGAGGGTCAGCGAGTCGCCGGAACGCGCCCAGCGCAGCGTCTGTGCGTCCACCAGCGCGGTCGAAGCCGCGAGCATGACGGCGGCCGCGCAGAGCGCGCGGCGATAGGTCCGTTTCGTTCCGATGATCATGGAGCGGTTCCCCTTGCGCTTTCGGGCTCATGGCCCGTTCATGTCGATGCTAGCGAAGCGCGAAGGCGCTGTCAGCAGGAAGCCTGAGCGGAAGGCCGAGGGTCAGTCGGCCCGCCAGGGGAAGGTCCAGGTCTCCGTCAGCGCCCGGTTGCCCGCCTTCAGGAAGACGCGGAGATCGGTCGACTGCCCCGGCTCCAGCGCGATGTCGACTGCGGCGCGGAAGCCGTTCGTCTTCGGGTTGGGAACGAGGAAGCTGCGGGTGATGCGGCCCGCCGCCGTCGTCGGCACGATCTGCACCGCTTCCGGGTCGCGCTGCCAATAAGGAAGATCGCCGCCGACGAAATCGATGATGAAGCGGCGGCTGCCGCGGCCCGCGGGCTCGTTGGAGCCGAGCGCGCGCGCCTCCGTCTGATAGGTGTTGAGCGCGAAGCCTCCCGGATTGAGCCGGGCCTCGCTCACGATGGAGCGGACGCGATAGCCCCAGGAATAGGACCGGCCGGGTTCGACCGGGTTCTTCGGGGTCCAATGCGCGACGATGTTGTCGTTGGTCTCGTCGCCGGTGGGGATTTCGAAAAGGTCGACGCGGCCTTCGCCCCAGTCGCCGACGGGCTCCACCCAATAGCTCGGCCGCGCCTCATAGGCGAGATCGAGGTCCTGATAATGCTCGAAGGTCCGGTCGCGCTGCATCAGGCCGAAGCCGCGGGGGTTGGTGTCGACGAAGCTCGAATTGCTCATCGCCGCGGGATTGCGCAGCGGACGCCAGATCCATTCGCCGGCGCCCGTATGCACGAGAAGGCCGTCGGAATCGTGCAGTTCGGGGCGGTAGTCGCTCGTCGGACGGCGGTCGTTCTCGCCGATGAAGAACATCGAGGTCAGCGGCGCGATCCCGAGCCGTTCGATGCGCTTGCGCGGGAAGATCGTCATCGAGACGTCGAGCACGGTCTCCGTCGTCGGATAGATCGCGAATTGGAAGGCGCCCGTCGTCGCCGGGGAATCGAGCAGAGCGAGCACCACGATGCGATCGGCGCCGGGGGCGGGCTGCTCCACCCAGAATTCGCGAAAATAGGGGAACTCTTCGCCTTCGGGCGCACCTACGCCGATCGCCAGCCCGCGAGCGGAGAGGCCGTAGCGCTGGTCGCGACCGAGAAAGCGGAAATAGCTCGCGCCGATGAAGGAGATCAGTTCGTCGGAGATCTTCGGGTCGTTCAGCGGATAATGCAGGCGGAAACCCGCGAAGCCCAGATTGACGGGCAGGGGACGTTCGAACCGGTTCCGGCCGTAATCGAACAGATTGGCGGCATAGGGAACGGGCGCCGGAACGCCTTCGCGCAGCACGTTCACCGTCACCGGGCGCCGAAACAGGAAGCCGAGATGGAACATGTGCATCCGGAACGGCCCGTTCGCGAGCAAGGCGCGTTCGGGCCTGAAGCGGATGTCCCTGTAGGCGTCGAAATCGAGGCGCGCCAGAGGCTCGGGCAGTTGCGGCGGGGTCGCGTCGTAAGACACGGCGGCGAGATCGCGGGCCCGGCGGACGACGTCCTGAAAGCCGAAACGGGCGGGAGGCGGTTCGGGCGACGGCGGCGGCGCGGCCTGCTGCTGCGCCCGTGCGGTTGCTCCGGCCAGTGCGGTCGAGGCCAAGGCTCCGAGGGCGGTGATGAAGCTGCGGCGATGAACGGTCATGCGTCGATCCGGATGGGAGCGGTCGGGGCCGCTTCTTTCGTTGCGGATGGAGATAGCGGAGCGCGATTCCGGTTCCAATGGGAATTCCACCGGAATTGAAGCCGCCGGCGCGGGGCGCGACCGTCGGCCGCTGTTCTCCATGGCCTCGAATGATCTTGCAAGCCCCTGTCGTGCAATGCGTTTTCGTATCTTCGCGACGGCGAAAAAAATCGCTTGATGCAGGGGGGCGATGCTCCTATTTACGGCCCTGCCCAATTTCGCACGTGCCTGTGGTCGCGTGTCGGTTGGTGGGCATCCGGACAAGAGGCCGGACAGCCGCCCGGAGATCCCGCTGTTCTGGGGATTTCCGATAATCAACCGGCAGCCGGAGGCGAAACCGGCGCACCCCGATCTCCCCGGGGGACGCGACTTAAAGCAACGACGGAGCGGGCTTTTTTGGTCTCGATTCGCCCTCCAAAGGCGGATTCACCGAAGAGGCTTGTCCATCTTGCCAGGCGTGCGGACGGGGACTCCCCGATCCAATCCACGGCAGCACACGCGGGTGACCTGACCCGACCCGGCGTCTCCATCGCGCCGGGCCGCGGGACCGTCGTCCGGGGCTCTTGGATCCGCGCGAAAGCGCCAATACGGGGAGGACGTGCCATGACCGCACGCATCCGCGAATTCCTTCGCAACCGACGCGAAGACGGCCCTTGCGTCGTCGTCGATCTCGACATCGTCGAGGACAATTACCGCGCCTTCGCCCGGTCGCTCCCCGACACGCGCGTGTTCTACGCCGTGAAGGCGAATCCGGCGCCGGAGATCCTGCGTCTGCTCACCAGGCTCGGCTCCTGCTTCGACGCCGCCTCCGTCCAAGAGATGGAGATGGTGCTCGCCGCGGGCGCGACGGCCGACCGCATCTCCTTCGGCAACACGATCAAGAAGGAGCGCGACGTCGCGCGCGCCTTCGAACTCGGCGTCCGGCTGTTCGCGGTCGACTGCAAGGCCGAAGTGGAGAAGGTCGCCCGCGTCGCCCCCGGCGCGAAGGTCTTCTGCCGCATCCTCTGCGACGGCGCGGGCGCCGAATGGCCGCTTTCGCGGAAGTTCGGTTGCGTGCCGGAAATGGCCGCCGACGTGCTCGAGCACGCCCATCGTCTGGGTCTCGAAGCCTATGGCGTGTCGTTCCATGTCGGTTCGCAGCAGGGCAATACGGAAGCGTGGGATCAGGCGCTCGCCTCTTCCGCGTCGATCTTCCGCGAATGCGCCGAACGGGGCATCCATCTCTCGATGGTCAATCTCGGCGGCGGCTTCCCGACGAAGTACCTCAAGGAGGTGCCCGGCGTGGAGAGCTACGGCGAGTCGATCTTCCGGGCGCTGTCGAAGCATTTCGGCAACCGTCTGCCGGAGACGATCATCGAGCCGGGTCGCGGCATGGTCGGCAATGCGGGCATCATCGAGACCGAGGTCGTCCTCGTCTCGAAGAAGTCCGAGGAGGACGACGTGCGCTGGGTCTATCTCGACATCGGCAAATTCGGCGGCCTCGCCGAGACGATGGACGAGTCGATCCGTTACCCGATCCGCTCCGAGCGGGAGGGCGACGAGACGGCGCCCTGCGTGCTCGCCGGCCCGACATGCGACTCCGCCGACGTGCTCTATGAGAAGGTTCCGTATCTTCTCCCGGTCAGCATCGAGATCGGCGACAAGCTGCTGATCGAGGGCACGGGCGCCTATACGACGACCTATTCCGCGGTGGCCTTCAACGGCTTCCCGCCTCTCAAGTCCTACGTGATCTGAGCGCCGCTCGACACGAAAGACTTCTCGGGTCCGACGCGAGCGCCGGACCCGGCTTCCCCACGAACCCGAATGTTCGAACCGCCCGCGCGAGCGCGGCGGGGAAGGAGTGCACCATGATCACGATCCGTGAAGAGACCCTCGGCGACGTCGGCGCGCGCGAAGCTCTGCTCGACCGCGCCTTCGGACCCGCCCGTTTCGAGAAGACCTGCGAACGCCTCCGCGAAGGGCGCATGCCCGCGCAGGGCCTCGCCTTCGTCGCTCTGCGCGACGGCAAGGTCGTCGGCACCGTGCGGCTTTGGAACGTCGTCGCCGGTCCCGGCCGTCCGGCTCTGGTGCTCGGGCCGCTCGCGGTCGACGCGGAGACGCGTTCGCTCGGCATCGGCGCGAGGCTGACGCAGCATGCGCTCGCGGCCGCGGCGGCGCGGGGCCATCGCGCGGTGCTGCTCGTCGGCGACGCGCCCTATTACGAGCGCTTCGGCTTCCGCCGCGCCCTGACGGACGGGCTTTGGATGCCCGGTCCTGTCGAGCGCGAGCGCTTCCTCGGTCTCGAACTCGTCGCAGGATCGCTGTCGGGCGCCTTCGGCCTCGTGCAGGCCACGGGGGCGCGCGCGCCGCAGCCGAATTTCGAGGCGCTCGTCGCGGCGGTCTCCGCCGAGACGCCGATCCGCAAGGCGGCCTGACGACCGCAGCGGCCGTCGCGAGCGTCCTTCTCCCCTTGCGGGAGAAGGTGCCCGAAGGGCGGATGAGGGGTCTTGCGATCTCTCGAAACCTATAGCGAGCGGGGCGCGTCGCGCGCCCCCTCATCCGGCCGTCGGCCGTCCACCTTCTCCCGCGTGGGGAGAAGGGAAGAGAGGACGCTGCGATCGTCTTGATGCAGCGCCCGCGAAAACTTGACCACGGCGGCACGACCTGTTTTCAGGGCCTGCCGTTTTCACATCCCCGGCGGCCTCCCGGCCGGACGACCCTCGAGGCGAAGCGCATGACCGACAAGCATCCCGTCTACGCGAAGATCGACGGCCCGATCGTGATGATCGGCTACGGCTCGATCGGCAAGGGCGCCCTGCCCCTGATCGAGCGCCATTTCGCCGTCGACCGCTCCAGGATCACCGTGATCGATCCGAGCGAAGCGGACCGGGACATGCTCGACAAGGCGGGCATCCGCTTCATCCACCAGCCGGTGACCAAGGACAATTACAAGCATCTGCTCGGCCCGCTGCTGACGGCGGGGCCGGGGCAGGGCTTCTGCGTGAACCTGTCGGTCGACACCTCTTCGCTCGACATCATGGAATACTGCCGCGAGATCGGCGCGCTCTACATCGACACGGTGGTGGAGCCTTGGGTGGGGTTCTATTTCGACGCGTCGAAGGGTCCGGCCGCCCGCTCGAACTACGCGCTGCGCGAGACGGTTCTCGCCGCGCGCCGCCGCAATCCCGGCGGCACGACGGCGGTGTCCTGCTGCGGGGCGAATCCGGGCATGGTCTCGTGGTTCGTGAAACAGGCGCTCGTGAATCTGAAAAAGGACATCGGCGTGCCGGGCGACGAGCCCACCACGCGCGAAGGTTGGGCGAAGCTCGCGCAGACGCTCGGCGTGAAGGGCATCCACATCGCCGAACGCGACACGCAGCGCGCCAGGAAGCCGAAATCCCGGCAGGTCTTCGTCAACACCTGGTCCGTCGAGGGCTTCGTCTCGGAAGGGCTCCAGCCCGCCGAACTCGGCTGGGGCTCGCATGAACGTTGGATGCCCGACAACGGCCGCACCCATGCGGAGGGTTGCGGCGCGGCGATCTATCTGCTCCAGCCCGGCGCGAATACGCGCGTGCGGTCCTGGACGCCGACGGCGCAGGCCCAGTTCGGCTTTCTCGTCACGCACAACGAATCCATCTCCATCGCGGATTTCCTGACGGTGCGGGACGAGGCCGGAGAGGCGATCTATCGCCCGACCTGCCATTATGCCTATCACCCTTGCGACGACGCCGTGCTTTCGCTGCATGAAATGTTCGGGCAGGCGGGCGTTCGCCAGCCGGACCATCACATTCTCGACGAGCACGAGATCGTCGACGGCATCGACGAACTCGGCGTGCTGCTCTTCGGCCACGGCAAGAACGCCTATTGGTACGGCTCGCAGCTCTCGATCGAGGAGACGCGGATGCTCGCGCCCTACCAGAACGCGACGGGCCTGCAGGTCTCCTCCGCGGTGCTGGCGGGCATGGTCTGGGCGATCGAGAACCCGACCGCGGGCATCGTCGAGGCCGACGACATGGACTACAAGCGCTGCCTCGAAGTGCAGATGCCCTATCTCGGCCCGGTCGTCGGCGTCTATACCGATTGGACCCCGCTCGACGGCCGTCCGGGCCTGTTCCCGGAAGACATCGACACGGCGGATCCTTGGCAGTTCCGTAACATTCTCGTGCGGTAAGGGGGAATTTCGGCGGCCTTCGCGGCCGCCAAGCCTTTTCTTTCGAACGGACCCGCTGCACGATCGGTCGGTCTTTTCAGATTGCGTGTTCGGTTTGCTTGTTCGTTTTTCATGAAGGCGTCGTTCCGGTCCGTGGAGCGGACCCGGGGTCCGGAGAACGGTTCTCGCCATCGGGGAGTCCTGGATCCCGGCTCTGCGCGTCGCTTCGGCCGGGATGACCTCACAGGCGGGATATTGCGGATGAGTGATGCTGCGTCGGAAGACCGCGCGAGCGGGGAGCACGGCGTGACCGCGCCGCCGCCGGGGTTTCTCGCCCTGTTCCTGAGGCTCGTCGCCGCGCCGCGTGCGGCTTTTTGGAGGACCGCGCTCGTCGCGCTTTCGATC
>CAYNUN010000045.1:0-10165 GCA_964400345.1 uncultured Methylobacteriaceae bacterium | reverse complement strand
GTTTCAGGTACCAGTGGGTAACACCGTGGAGGTTCGAGTCCTCTCCTGGGCACCAAACTCGTCTTCGATGAACGAGTTCCGGTCCCGCGCCCTTCCGAGACGACGTGTTTCGATCTTGGAGCCGCTAAGGCGGCATCGCGATGCCGCGGTGGACAAACCCGGCACGCCCCGTCGATGCGCTCGACGCTCTGCTACGATCCGGTCGTCACGAATCGATCATCACGGACCGACATGAACAAGGCCTTTGGTGCGCCCGTAGGCGACGAGCGGGACGACGCGGAATTCCGCGCCCGCGCAACAGGCCTGCGCTTCGTCGACACGTCCGACATGTCGCGTTCCGCCGCCGTTCCGGGAAACGTCGTCAGCCTGTTCACGGGCGCGGGCGGCATGGACATCGGACTCGAACAGGCGGGCTTTTCCACCCGCGCCTGCGTGGAGATCGATCCGGACGGCCGAGCCACGCTGGCCGCGAACCGTCCCGATTGGACGCTCGTCCTCGCCGCCGACGGCACGGGCGACGTGCGCAAGATCTCGGGGGCGGACATTCTCCGCGCGACCGGGCTCGCGGAAGGCTCCGTCCAGCTCGTGACGGGCGGCGCGCCGTGTCAGCCCTTCAGCAATATCGGTCGGCGGCAGGGCGCGCAGGATCCCCGCAACGGCGATCTCTTTCTCGAATTCGTCCGGCTCGTCCGCGAATTGAAGCCGCGCGGCTTCATCTTCGAGAATGTGGCGGGGATCACGCAGAAGAAGCATGCCGACGTGATCGACTACATGACCCGCGCCTTCGACGGGCTCGGCTACGAATTGGCCTTCAATGTCGTCGATGCGGCGGATTACGGCGTGCCGCAGACGCGCCGTCGCTTCATCCTGCTGGGGCTTCTCGGCCGAGCGCCCGCCTTCCCGCTGCCCACGCACGCCAAGGGTCCGGCGGAATGGGCCTCCTTCCGGGTGGGACTGACCCCTGCGCCCTCGCTCGAACCGCCCGCTTGGCGGACCGTGCAGGACGCCTTGGCGGGGGTGACATGCGGGAAGGGTCGCGACGACCATCTCGGCATGAACCATTCCGAGGTGATGCGCGACAAAATGGCGCTGGTCGGCCCCGGACAGAATTTCAAGGTCCTGCCCTTCGAATTGCGTCCCGATTGCTGGCGGTCCGGCAAGCATCAGGGTCAGGACACGTTCGGCCGGATCCGCGCCGACCGTCCCGCGCCGACGATCCGCACCGCGGCCTACAATCCCACCAAGGGGCGCTACATCCACCCGACCGAGCATCGCGGCCTGAACACGGCCGAAATGGCCGTGCTTCAGGATTTTCCGTCGGACTGGCGATTCAAGAGCGCCAAGGGCGCGCCGAAACTCGTCAGCGTCGGGCGGCAGATCGGCAATGCGGTGCCGCCCGGACTCGCCGCGGCGCTGGGCCGCGCGCTGCTGATCGCGATGGGCCGTTGAGAGGCGTCACGCCTTCTCGAAGATCCGCAGCGTCTTGAATTCGCCCGTGGCGACGATCCGGCCTTCCGCAACGAGTTCTTCGGCTGTTTTCGCCGCCTTGTCATAGGCGAAGGAGCCCGAATACAGCAGAATCCGGCCGCCGGACGGCATCACGTCCAGCAGCGTCTCGACCACCTGCTTGTCGGTGAGGCCGCCATAGGCGTCCTGCGAGTCGCCGCGGAATTCGCACAGATGGAACAGCGTCGCCGCGTCGATGCGCGGCAGCATCCGGGCGTTCAGCAGATAGATGTCGCCGAAGAACACCTGATAATCGCGCGACAGCGTCGGCTTCTCGATCGCGAGCTTGACGAAGTCGTCGAATTCCTTCGGTGACGCCGTGATGCCCAGAACCGTGTTCGGCGCGCCCTGTTCCATATTGGCGAGGCCGACGATGTGGTGTCCGCCCGTACCGAAATGGAAGATCCGTGCGTCCCGAAGCTTCTCCGCCGCCACCCATTCGACGAAATGCACGTCGCACGGGCATTGAGCCTCGTCGAGAAACCAGTTCACGTCCCAAATCTGCAGCACTCGCGTCTCCTCGCTGAATGGCTTAGCCTACGGAGAACAACGTAGAGTCTTTCAGGCTCTCGGGGAACGGGGTGGGTCGAATGAATGAGCTTCGCACGGATCATCGGCGCGGGGGCGCCGGGATCTTCCTCGGTCTCGCGAGGCTGTTCTGGCAGGGGCGGACCGCGCCGCTGGCCTGGATTCTCACGGCCTCGATCGCGGGTCTGATCTTCGCGGGCGTCGCGGTTCAGTCGCACATCAATTCGTGGAACGCCGAATTCTTCGACGCGCTCGAACGTCGCGACGGCGAAATCGGCGCGCTGATCGACGATTTCGTGCTGCTCGTCGCCTGCGCGGGCGTCGTGATGGTCGTGACGGTCTTCACCCGCATGACGCTGCAGGTCCGGCTCCGGCGTTGGCTGACGGAGCGCGTCATGGACCGTTGGCTCGGGGACGGACGGCGGCTGCATATGCTCGAGGGACGGCGCGGTGCGGAAACGCCCGAATTCCGGATCGCCGACGACGTCCGCCTCGCCGTCGACCCGCTGGTCGATCTCAGCGTGGGCTTCACGGGCGCGCTGCTGATCGCCGTGACCTTCTTCGCCGTGCTCGCCCAAGTCGGCGGCTCGCTCGAACTGCCTCGATACGGCATCACGATCCCCGCCTATTTCCTGTTCGCGGCCGTGGCCTACGCCTTCATGATGTCGGGCATGTCGTCCCTTCTCGGTTGGCCGCTGGTCCGGTCCATCGAGGCGAAGAACCATCGCGAGGGCGTGCTCCGCTACGAACTCACGCGGACGCGCGAAGGCGTCGTGGCGGGCGGATGCCACAAGGAATCCGCCGGTATCCTCTCGACCGCGCTCGCCGCCGTCGCCGCCAGTTGGCACCGCGTGGTGATCGGGCAGGCGCGCGTGTCGGGCGTGGCGAGCGCCAATGCCGTCCTGGTCGGCGTCTTCCCGGTGATGCTGGCGGTCCCGAAATATCTCGACGGTGATCTCACGCTGGGCGCGGTGATGCAGCTCGCCACCGCCTTCGTCCAGGTGCAGATGGCGCTCAACTGGATCGTCGACAATTTCGTGCGTTTCGCCGAATGGCGGGCCTCGGCCAATCGCGTCGGCGAATTCCTCGTGACGATCGATTCGCTGCCGGAAATCGAATCCGAGATTCCGGACGGCGCCGGCAAGGCCGCCTAATCCTTTACAATCCAAAGTCGTATCGCACGACGTAACGTAATGTCGGCTTGTACTTCACCTTGAACGCGCCTATCAAGGAGGCACGCACCATTTGAAGGTTGCGACGACTCGTTTCGGTACAGGGTGATGTCGTCATGTTGCATGTCGCCGATTTCAGTTCCGAGCCTTTGGACGCTCCCGACGTGTCGGACCGTCCCCTCGCCTCGGAGGATCTTCTTTTTCTCACGCATCATCTCCTCGTCCGCCCGACGGGATGGACGGGCGAGATGCCGATCGAAATCCTCCTTCATCGAAATCCTCTTCTCGGCGAGTCGGTCTTCCGCTTCTGGCAGCGGGAATTCCTCGCGCTGATGCGCGGGATCGCCCGGGCGCCGACGCGTTCGGAGCAGCGGCGGCTTCTGCTCGCGCCCATGCTGGACGAGATCGAATGGCGTGGCGCTCATGCCGCCGCCCATGCCGTCGCGGCGGAGGACGATCCGAGCGTGCTTGCGGCTCTTCTCGCCGGGGTGAAGCATTTCGATCCCGAGGCGGCGCCGTCCGGGCGCTACGCCGTGGACACGCGCAGGCGGCTCAGCTGTCTCGCGATGCAGGCCTTCGAATTTCTCGCCTTCGAGGTCTTCGCTTCGGATGATCCGACGGCGGCCGGGGTCGAGGCCTTCCGCCGGGCGGCCCGCCGCCGCGGGGAGGCGCTCGTCGCGGACGCGCTCTCTTCCTCCGGGCCGTGTGGTGCGGCGCTGCGTCTCGCGGAGGAGGGGCTGGGCGACCTCCGCCGGGCTCTCCTGTTCGGCGCGTCGAGCCCGCCCGAGCCCGCCTTCCGTCGCCCGTTCGGGGACGCCGGCGCGGGTCTTGCGGCCGCCGGTCTCGCCTGAACCGGACGGCCCTGCTTGACGGAACGGGCGCGATGGTGTTCGCAGCAGCGTCGCATCACCCGTCGGATCCGCAGATGACCCACCGCCTCCACGCCAACGATCTCCCCGACGGCTGGGATGCCGGTTCCGCCGTCGCGGTCGACACCGAGACCCTCGGCCTCAATCCGCATCGCGACAGGCTCTGTCTCGTGCAGATCTCCCGCGGCGACGGCACGGCCGATCTCGTCAAGATCGCCCCCGGCGCCACCCGCGCGCCCAATCTCGAACGCGTCCTCGCCGACCCCGCGGTGACGAAGATCTTCCATTTCGCGCGCTTCGATCTCGCGGCGCTCTACAAGACCTTCGGCGTCATGCCGGGCCCCGTCTACTGCACGAAGATCGCGTCGCGACTGGTGCGTACGTATACGGACCGGCATGGGCTCAAGGATCTCGTCCGCGAACTGCTCGGCGTCGATCTGTCCAAGCAGCAGCAGTCCTCCGACTGGGGCGCGGACGAATTGACCGAAGCTCAGGCCGCTTATGCGGCGTCGGACGTGTTGTATCTTCATGCGCTCCGGACGAAACTGGATGTGCTCCTCGCCCGCGAACGGCGGACGGCCATGGCGCAAGCCTGTTTCGACTTCCTGCCCGCGCGCGCCGAACTCGATCTCGCGGGCTGGCCCGAAACGGACATCTTCGCGCACGGCTGACGTCGCTCATGATCGGGAGGGGCGTCTTCGGATCGCCTCGTTCGGCGGGCATGGAGGAGCGACGGGCGGAAAATGAGCTTCGAACGGACCATGGTCGCCATTCCGACGACGCAGACGATCGCGGCGCGCTACGCGGCGGCGATGCGGCATTCGCGCCGCGTCCGTTTCCTGCGCAAGGCGATTCCGATCGGCTCCGTCCTCGTCGTCGCCGCGGTCGTCGTCATCGCCGTCGTCGATCCGTTCCGGTCCGTTCCGGACGGTCTGAGCGTCGGGGCCTTTCGTCTGAGCGGTTCCAAGATCACGATGGAATTGCCGAAGCTGACGGGCTTTCGGCAGGACATGCGGCCTTACGAGGTGACGGCGGATTCCGCCGTGCAGGACGTCCGCAATCCCGCCGTGATCGAAATGTCGGCCATGCGCGCCAAGATCGGCATGGAGCAGCGCCAGACGGCGCTGTTCGAAGCGGCCACCGGCATCTACGACACCCAGAAGGAAACGCTCGAACTGCGTCGCGAGGTGAAGGTGGTCGCGCAGGGCTATGACGTCCGCATGGTGAGCGCCCGCGTCGACATGAAGGCCGGCACGGTTCTGACCGACGACCCCGTCCGGGTCGTCATGTCGGGCGGAACGATCGATGCCGACGCCATGCAGATCATGGACAACGGCAAGCGGATCGTGTTCATCGGACGGGTGCGTACTCATCTCGGGTCGGGCCAGGGCGCAGCCGCCCCCGCCGGACCCGTCGGCTCGACCGCGGACGAGGGGAAGAAATGATGCGGTTCACCGTTCTGTCGGTCGCTTTGGCGCTTTCGTTCGCCGCCGCCCCTCTCGCGGCGCAGCAGAAGGCCGCCCAGCAGCCGCAGCCGAAACCCGGCACGACCGCGCCCGGACAGGGCGTCTTCGGCACCGCGTCCAAGGAGCCGATCAGCATCGAGGCCGACAGCCTCGAAGTCTTCGATCGGGACCAGAAGGCCGTCTACAAGGGCAATGTGGTCGTCGTGCAGGGCGACACCACGATGAAGTCCGCCGAAATGGTGGTCTTCTATTCCCGCGCGGGCCAAGGCGCGGCCTCCGCACCCCCCGCTCCCGCCCCGGCTCAGGAAGGGCCGGGCGTGCGCCGCGTCGAAGCCTTCGGCGGCGTGACCATCACGTCCAAGGACCAGGTCGCATCGGGCCGGGAAGGCGTGTTCGACCGCGAGAACAACCGGGTGATCCTCACGGGCGACGTCGCGCTCTCCCAAGGCGGCAACATCACCAAGGGCGATCGTCTCAATTACGATCTCACGACGGGCCAGGCGACGGTCGAAGCGCGCGCATCCACGGGCCGCGTCAGAAGCCTGCTGGTGCCGGGATCCGAAGACGGCGCCAAGCCGATCGAACGTTCCGGCCCTTCGCCCGCCGCACGCACGCCGTCCTCCTCAGGCCCGGTCCCCGCGCCCGGCATACCTCAGCCGCCGGTCCGCCCGTGAACGACGGCGCGATCGCTCATCGCGGCGTCGGCCGGCCGGCCGGCGCTCACGAACTCGGCGCCGAACTCGCCGTCAGCGGCTTGAGCAAGAGCTATCGCGGCCGCACCGTCGTGCGCGACGCCGGGCTTTCCGTGCGCAACGGCGAGGCCGTGGGCCTGCTCGGCCCCAACGGCGCGGGCAAGACCACGATCTTCTACATGATCACGGGCCTCGTGCCGGCGGACAGCGGGCGCATCCTGCTCGACGGGCACGACATCACCCATCTGCCGATGTATCGCCGCGCGCGGCTCGGCGTCGGCTATCTCCCGCAGGAGGCCTCGATCTTCCGCGGGCTCAGCGTGGAGGACAACATCCGCGCGGTGCTCGAAGTCACCCAGCCCGACCGCGACAAGCGCGAGGCGGAACTCGAATCCCTGCTCGACGAATTCGACATCAAGCGACTGCGCAAATCACCCTCGATCGCGCTGTCGGGCGGCGAACGCCGCCGCTGCGAGATCGCGCGCTCCCTGGCGGGTCGTCCGTCCTTCATGCTGCTCGACGAGCCCTTCGCGGGCATCGATCCGATCGCCGTCGGCGACATTCAGGATCTCGTCCGCCATCTCACGCGTCGCGGCATCGGCGTGCTCATCACCGACCACAACGTCCGCGAAACGCTCGGCCTCATCGACCGCGCCTACATCATCCATTCCGGCCGCGTCCTGATGGAAGGGCGGCCCGATGCGATCATCGCCTCGCCCGAAGTCCGCCGGCTCTATCTCGGCGAGGACTTCCGACTCTGAGGCCCTCCGGGCCTCATTCGACGCGGAATCGCATTTTTCGTTTTCCGACCGGCGCGTCGTTAAGGCTCTGGTAATATGGACGCAAGAATTGTGCCGTAGCCGCTCCCATCCGGAGCGGCACGGAAGCGTTCAGGCGGTCGGGTAGATGAAGGTTTCGCATCGTCTGGAGATGCGCCAGAGCCAGTCTCTGGTCATGACGCCTCAGCTCCTGCAGGCGATCAAGCTGCTTCAGTTGTCGACCGTCGATCTTGCGGCCTTCGTCGAGACCGAACTCGAACGCAATCCGCTTCTCGAACGCTCCGGCGACGATGACGGCCCGATCAACCCGCCCGAGCCTCAAGGCGGCGGCGACGGTGCGGAGCCCGCCTCGGGCGACTGGCTTCCCGACGACATGGGGTCGGACCGCGGCGCCATCGAGGCCCGCCTCGACACTTCGCTCGACAACGTTTTCCCCGACGATGCGCCCCTCAGGCGCGAGGCGGATGCGGAGCCCGTCGCGGGCCTGTCGGCGACGAGCTGGAGCGGCGTAGGCCCCGGCGGGTCGGGGTCGGGCGGCGAGGCGCCCGATCTCGAATCCTATGTCGCCGAAGCGCAGTCGCTGCAGGATTTCGTTCTCGCCCAGTTCCAACTCGCCGCGAGCGATCCGGTCGACAGACTGATCGGGGCGGCTTTGATCGACGGACTCGACGATGCGGGCTATCTCGGCGAGCCTCTCGACGAGATCGCGGAACGGCTCGGCGTGTCGACGGAGCGGGCGGAGGCGGTGCTCGTCCTCGTGCAGGCCTGCGAGCCGACCGGGGTCGGCGCGCGCAATCTCGCCGAATGCCTGAAGCTGCAGCTGCGGGAGATGAACCGCTTCGATCCCTGCATGGCGATCCTGCTCGACAATCTCCCGCTGCTCGCCCGGCGTGACTTCGCGGCGCTGCGCAAGCTCTGCGGCGTGGACGAGGAGGACATGGCGGAGATGGTGGACGATATCCGCCGTCTCGATCCCAAGCCGGGCCTGCGCTTCGGCGGCGCGCCCGTCCAGCCCGTCATTCCGGACGTCCTCGTCCGGCGCGCGCCCGATCTCACCTGGCTCGTCGAGTTGAACACGGAAGTGCTGCCCAAGGTTCTGTTGAACCAGACCTATGCGGCCCGCATCTCCGCCCATGCGCGGAGCGAGTCGGAAAAGAGCTATGTCGCGGATTGTCTGCAGAGCGCCAATTGGCTGACGCGCAGCCTCGAGCAGCGTGCGAAGACGATCCTGAAGGTGGCGAGCGAGATCGTCCGGCGGCAGGACGCCTTCCTTATCCACGGCGTCGAACATCTGCGGCCGCTCAATCTCAAGACCGTGGCGGACGCCATCGGCATGCACGAGTCGACCGTCTCGCGCGTGACGTCCAACAAATACATCTCGACCCCCCGCGGACTGTTCGAGATGAAGTATTTCTTCACCGCGGCGATCGCCGGAACGCCCGGCGGCGACTCCCATTCCGCCGAGGCCGTTCGTCATCGGATCAAGCAGATGATCGACGCCGAGACCGCCGACACGGTGCTGTCCGACGATGCGATCGTCCACAAGCTCAAAGAGGCCGGCGTCGACATCGCCCGCCGCACGGTCGCGAAATACCGGGAAGGATTGCGGATCCCCTCTTCGGTGGAGCGCCGGCGCGAGAAGCAGGCGTTGACCGCCCGTCAGGCATGATCCGCACCCGTCGCGCCGCGCCGTTGACACTCGTCCCCGCCGTGCATACGTCTTGTACAAGACGTCGTTCATCGGCGTACCGCCGGCGAAAGGCGTCCCCCACATTGCAACGGGTGCAGCATGCCGCTTCGCGTCTCCGGAAAGAACATCGACATCGGTGAGGCCCTCAGAGGACAGATCGTCGATCGGGTTGCGAATGCGGTGAAGCGGTTCTTCGACGGAGGGGTCACGGGGCATGTCGTCGTGGAGCCCGAAGGGACGGGCTTCCGGACGGACTGCACGCTCCATCTCTCCTCGGGCGTGACGCTCCAGTCGGAAGGCATGGCCCATGACGCCTATCTCAGCGCGGACCGCGCCGCCGAGCGCATCGAAAAGCGCCTTCGTCGCTACAATCGCCGTCTGAAGGATCGCTCCGCCGCGCAGAACGGAGCGGCGCATGCATGGAACCTCGACGTACCCGCCTACGTCATTCAGGCGCCCGACGTCGACGAGGGCGAGGACGAGGAGATCGCCGAGTTCAATCCCGTGGTGATCGCCGAAACGAAAAAGAGCATGCGGAGGCTGTCGGTGAGCGATGCCGTCCTCGATCTCGACTTGACGGGAGCACCCGTCCTCGTGTTCCGTCACGCCGGGTCCGAACGGGTCAACATCGTGTATCGACGTTCGGACGGAAATATCGGTTGGATCGACCCTCCGGTCCTCGAAGGATCCAACCCGTCCTGATCCGTTGGCACGGATCTGGCCTGTCATGAGAACAACGAAAGCAAGGCGCGCCGCTCGAGCGGGCGGGCGAACCGAAGGCTGAGCCATGCCGCTGTCAGATCTACTGGTCCAAGAGGCCGTGATGCCCGCCCTCAAGGGGGGCACCAAGAAACAGGTCCTGCAGGATCTCGCCGAGCGCGCCGCCGACATTTCGGGGCTCGACGCGCGTGAATTGTTCGAGACGCTGCTGCAGCGCGAGCGTCTCGGTTCGACCGGAATCGGGCGGGGAATCGCCATCCCGCACGGCAAGATTCCGCGTGCGGACCGTCTGTTCGGCCTTTTCGCGCGTCTCGAACGGCCCGTCGATTTCGAATCGCTCGACGGCGAACCCGTGGATCTCGTGTTCCTGCTGATCGCTCCCGAATCGGCGGGGGCGGATCATCTCAAGGCGCTGGCCCGCGTCGCCCGCGTCCTGCGCGAGCAGAGCACGATCCAGGCGCTGCGCACCACGCGCGACCCCTCGGCGCTTTTCGCGGTCCTCACGCAGACCCATTCGCACGCGGCGTGATCGTCTGCCCGTTTTTCGGGCAGCATCGTCCTTCGCTTCCTCATGCCCGGCCTCGCGCCGGGCATGTGCGTCTCCGCATCCCCACCGTCAGGCCCGCGGGTATGGGCATCCACATCTTTCCGCATCCCCAGACGTCATGCCCGCGGATGCGGGCATCCACGTCTTTCTTCGTCGTCCGAAGGAAACCGTCGATCCCGACTCCCGCTCCCGCCGG
>CAYNUN010000044.1:6709-10218 GCA_964400345.1 uncultured Methylobacteriaceae bacterium | reverse complement strand
CGCAGGCGCGGATCTGCGGCGATGCGGCGGGCGAGAAGGCCCGTCGGATTGTGCGCGACGCCGGGATAAGGCCCGAAACCGGTGACCAGGAGGCGCATCACAGGCCCAGCGCCTCGGCGACGTCCTCCGCCGCGAGCGTGGGGGCGAGGCTGCCTTCCGCCACGCGGGATTCGAGGACGGGCAGCATCGCCCGGACCGCCGGATCGCCCCGCAGGCGCGCGAGCAGGCGATCCTCGATCATGGCCCACATCCATTTGACCTGCTGCGCGCGCCGCTTGGCCGCGAATTCGCCGGTGGCGGAGAGGCGGGTGCGGTGATCGAGCACCTTGGCCCACATCTCGGCGAGGCCTTCGTTCGCAAGGCCGGAAATGAGGACCACCGGAGGGGTCCAGCTCGGCGAGGAGGGCGCGAGGATGTGGAGCGCGGCCTTGTATTCCGCCGCTGCCGCGCGGGCACGGAGGAGCCCGTCGCCCTCGGCCTTGTTGACGGCGATCATGTCGGCGAGTTCGAGCACGCCCTTCTTGATGCCCTGAAGCTCGTCGCCCGCGCCGGGGAGCATGAGGACGAGGAAGAAGTCCGTCATGTCCGCCACGGCCGTCTCCGACTGGCCGATGCCGACCGTCTCGACGAGGATCACGTCGAAGCCCGCCGCCTCGCAGATCAGCATGCTTTCGCGCGTCTTCGCGGCGACGCCGCCCAGCGTGCCGGAGGACGGCGAGGGGCGGATGAAGGCGCGCTCGTCGGCGGCGAGGCGCGTCATGCGCGTCTTGTCGCCGAG
Source organism: uncultured Methylobacteriaceae bacterium (assembly GCA_964400345.1). GTDB lineage: Bacteria > Pseudomonadota > Alphaproteobacteria > Rhizobiales > Beijerinckiaceae > JAIXZO01. Next base: position 9,440 of record CAYNUN010000044.1, on the reverse strand, counting down.
AATGGAGCCGCCCGTGCGGGTGGAGGAGGGGTCGACCGCCAGCACGGCGACCCGATGTCCGGCGGCGGTCAGCGCGGAGCCGAGCGTGTCGATGGTCGTGGATTTGCCGACGCCGGGAACGCCCGTCACGCCCACGCGGATCGCCTTGCCCGTGTCGGGCAACAGGTCCTGGATCAGCGCGCGGGCGGCGGCGCGGTGGTCGGGGCGCTTCGACTCCACGAGCGTGATCGCCCGCGCCAGCGCCGGGCGCTCCCCGGCCCGGACGCGGGCGGCGAGGGCGGCGACGTCGACGGGGGGAGCGGACGCTGCGGACATGCGACCCCGTCTAGCATTCCGTGCGGGAGTCGGGGAGGCGCTCCGAAAACCGACTTTCGGCCCGGCGGAGGCGCAAAGCGCCCGCCGGGCCGCGCCGATCAGGCGGCCTTTTTCGGCACGAGCCGCTCGCTCGCGAGCGCGTCCTTCGCGCCCTCGTAGCCGGACTCGTGATATTCGGCGTCTTCGTTGACGTTCCAGACGTCGAAGCGGCGGGAGCCGGCCTTGATGTTCTCGACCGTCAGCATGGCCGTCATCATCGCGTGGTCCTGGTTGTTGTATTTGTGCATGCCGTTGCGGCCGACGAGATGCAGCGTCGGGAAGCGCGCCTCGATCTCGTTGCGGACGGCCTCCACATTGTCGCGATATTCGTCGTCATAGACCGGATAGGCCTTGGGCTGGCGCACGACGACGCCCTTCATCACGTCGGACCGCTTCACGAGGCCGATCTTGGCGATCTCCTGCGTGGCGAGTTCGACGAGCGCGTCGTCCGACATGGTCCAGAGGCCGTCCCCCTCGAAGCAGAAATATTCGAGGCCGAGACAGGCGAGGTTCGGGTCGGGCACCATTTCCGGCGACCAGGACCGGAAATTCTGCACGCGGCCGACCTTCACCGAGGGGTCGTGGATGTAGATCCAATTGTCGGGGAAGAGGTCGCCGCCCCGGCAGATCAGCGCGACGGTCAGGAAGTCCCGATAGCGGAGCCGTTCGGCCGCCGCGCGGCTTTCGAGGCCGGGCGCGAGAATGCCCGCGAGCTCGCGGACGGGGGCCGTGGAGACGACGTTGTCGCCCGTGAAGGTTTCGGTCTCGCCCGACGCCGTCCGCGCCGCGACGGTCCAGAGGCCCGACGCCGCGTCGAAGGAGAGCCCGTCGACGTCCCGGCCGAGCAGCACCTTGCCGCCCCACGCCTCGGTCTTCCGGGCGGCCTCCTCCCACAGCATGCCGGGGCCGCGGCGGGGATAGCGGAAGCTGTCGATCAGCGTCTTGATGACCTTGCCGTCCTTGCCCGTCGGCTTCTTCTTCAGGCCGCGGGTCATGGCGGACCAGACGGCGGTGGCGAGATCGAGCCCCTTGATGCGCTGCGCCGCCCAATCGGCGGAAATCTCGTCGCAGGACATGCCCCACACCTTTTCGGTGTAGGTCTTGAAGAAGATCGAGAACAGCTTCTCGCCGAACTGGTTGCGGACCCATTCATGGAAGGTGCGCGGCTCGGGGATGGGACGCAGACGCGCCCACGCATAGGAGGCCATGCAGGCCGCGCTCGTCATGATGCCGAGATTCGACAAGGCCTCGAAGGCCTTGAGCGGGTAGGAGTAGTATTTGCCGCCGTAATAGATGCGCGACAGGCGCGGCCGATCGATGAAATCCTGCGGCAGGATCTCGTTCCACAGATCGACCACCTCCTTCGACTTCGAGAAGAAGCGGTGCCCGCCGATGTCGAACAGGAAGCCGTCATGATTCACCGTGCGGCTGATGCCGCCGACATGGACGGGATCCTTCTCCAGCACCAGAACGGAGCGCCCCGCCTTGGCGAGGAGATAGGCGGCGGTGAGTCCGGCCGGCCCTGCGCCGACGACGATCGTCTCAAATCGTTGCATCGAAAGTGTCTTTCTTGGACGAAACCCGCGCCGGCGGCGCGAAACTGAAAAAATGATGACCCGTGAACGAGAAGACGGCTGCGATCGCGGCGCTGCAACCGATGGCGGCAATATGCGGCAGAGCCGGTAAAAGATCGATGAGCGTCAGGAACGTCACGTAATTCAGGCCCTGCGCCACGCAGGTCACCATCAGATAGCGCAGACCCTCCTCCGCCGCGTGCCGCTCGCTCGCGCCGAAAGTGAAGCGCCGGTTGAGCAGCCAAGTCACCGCCGTAGCCCAACCCAGCGAGGCGAGGCGGGCCGTTTCGGGAACGAGCCCGAAATCTCTCAGGAGATGATAGGCCGACGCGTCGACCGAAAAGCCGACTCCTCCGACCACAAGGAACCTGATGATCTTGCGCAGAAAAGATTGCATTCCGAAAATCGGATCCTTAAAAAAATGAATATTCGTTCGGAAACGTCGACGAACATCCTATATTGAACATATCGAGCATGCAACCGCAGTGTCGAATTGCGTGTTTGCAATCTAAAATTGTTTAATACATTTAACGCTACTTTAACAATATTCCGTGAAACCGTGACCATGGTTCGACGAGCCGTCGCGACATGAGGGATCGACCCGTTCCGCGCCCGGGATGCGCGCCGCTTTCGGAGGGGCCTTCCGAAGCATGACCCCGGCCGCCCCGATTCGGACATGATCGCCGGGCATTTGCCGCAGGCTGCATCTTCGTGCCATTTCAGACCCCGTCTCGAAAGCCCGGATCAACGCAACGCCATGATGAACCGTTTCGCTCGGCTGCTGCGCTTCGCGCTGGCGGCTT
>CAYNUN010000044.1:0-6699 GCA_964400345.1 uncultured Methylobacteriaceae bacterium | reverse complement strand
GCCGAAGTCCGACGCTGCGGGCCGGCGCGTCGCGACGGGCGAGATCGCGCAGGGAGTTCGGCAGGTGCCGATCCATGTGGTCTCGACACGCAAGCTGGATGCGCGGGGCAATGTGACGGGCGAGGTCTCGCCGCGTCCGCGTTATCTCTATACCGCCGTCAGCATTCCGCCGGGCCATCGGCCGGGGGTGATCGAGCGGCCGAGCGTGACCCCCGAGAGCCCGAACCGGCATTTCACGATTCTGGGGCAGCGGGCGATCGACGAAGGCAATTTCTTCGGCGACATCGCGACGCGATTGTCCGGGCGCGTCGGCGTGTCGCGCGACGTCCTCGTCTTCGTCCACGGGTTCAACACCAGCTATGACGAAGCGCGGTTCCGGTTGGCGCAGGTCGTCACGGATTCGGGCTTCACCGGGGTGCCGGTGCTCTTCACTTGGCCCTCGCGGACGCAGCTTCTCGCCTACGGCTCCGACAAGGAGAGCGCCACCGCCTCGCGCGATGCGCTCGAGGCCTTGATCCGCGATCTTTCGGAGGTTCCGGGCGTGGGCCGCGTGCATGTGCTCGCCCATTCCATGGGGACTTGGCTCGCGATGGAGGCGCTGCGGCAGAATGCGATCGCGGGCCGCGCCGATCTCGGAGGGCGATTGGGCGAGATCATCCTCGCCTCGCCGGACCTCGATCTCGACGTGTTCCGCGCCCAGATGGCCCGGCTCGGCCGGGTCACGCGCGTGTCGATCTTCGCCGCCCGCGACGATCGCGCGCTTTCGGTGTCGAGCGTGATCGCGGGCTCGCGGACGCGGCTCGGCGCGCTCGACCTCAACGATGCCAAGCATCGCGAGGAGATCGGCAAGCTCGGCGTGCGCGTCTATGATCTGACCGCCGCCGACGTGCAGGATTATTTCCGCCACGGCGGCTATGCGGAAGCGCCGCAGGTCGTCCGGGCGATCGGTTCGCAGCTTGCCGAACCCAAATTCGAGGATCGGCAGGCGCAGGGCTTCGTCGACGACGAGGCGGTGAAGGCGGCTCAGGCGCCCGCGCCGACGGCCGTCATCTCGGCGCCGCTGCCCGCGCCGTCGCCCGCTCGGTGAAGACGGTCGCCGCGGTCGCCGGATTCGTTCCGATGCGGCCGAAGCCGGGAAGCTTGACGGCCGGGCGGAGGACGTCGACGCCGACGACGAGGCCGAGAAGATTGATCTCCAGTCCTTCCGTCGCGGCGAGCGTGACGCCCGCGAGCCCGTTCAGGGCGACCTGGATCCCCGTGCCCGACGGCGCGAGGCCGAACAGGCGTCCGTCCGTCCGGTAATCCTTGCCGAGCGCGGTGGGCGGCAGGACGATCCCCGCTTCGGGAACGGCGGCGAGCACGTGGTTGACGAAGGTGTTGGAGTTCGGTCCGGGCCACGGCGCATAGGCTCCGCCGGCGGAAAAGGGATAGGCCGCCACCGCCGCACCGATCCGGGGGATCAGCGCTTCCGCCGCCGCGCCGCGCACGGCGCCCACGAGTTCGGGAACCTCGCCGTACCAGCGCGCATCCGCCGCCCAGCCGTTCATGCGGATCGGGCGGCCCCAGCCGACCTTGTCGTATCGGACGTAGCGGTCCTCGCCCTTCGCCTTGGTCACGATCCATGCGTGATGCGCGAAGACGCCGCGCCAGCGGCCGGCGCGCGCGGCGAAGACCAGCACGACGGCTTCCGGCTCGTCGGCCGCGGCGGGGATGAGGCCCGCGCTCGACCAATCCGCGCGCGACCAGGATTCCGCGCGGTCCTGCGGCAGCAGCCACAGGGCATGAAGGCCGAGCGGGAGCAGGAACAGAAGGGCGAAGACCGCGCCCGCCCGCCGCAGACCGCGCAGGATCGACCGGGTCACCGCTTCATGATGCTCCCGAGCACACCGCGCAGGATCGCGCGGCCGATCTGGTTGCCGACGGTCCGCGCGGCAGAACTTGCGACGTTGCTCACGATCTTCTCGGTCATGGTCATCCGGGCGCGCCCGCCGTTCCGCGAACCCGCTCTCGGAACGCTCGTTCCCAGGGCTCCGCCCAGGAGGCCGCCGAGCATGCCGCCCATGCCGCCCGCCTGGGGCGCGTTTTCGGACGCCCCCGCCCGGGCGGCGAGGATTTCGAAGGCGGATTCACGATCGAGCGTCGCGTCGTATTTGCCGCGCAGCGGGCTTTCGAGCATCGCCTCGCGGCGTTCGTCGGCGGTGAGGGGGCCGACGCGGCCGGCGGGCGGGCGGATCAGGGTCCGCTCCACCATCGCGGGCGTCCCGCGCAGTTCGAGCAGCGAAACGAGGGCTTCGCCGACGCCGAGCTCGGTGATCGCGCGTTCGGTGTCGAGGTTCGGATTGGGGCGGAAGGTTTCCGCCGCCGCGCGCACGGCCTTCTGATCGCGGGGCGTGAAGGCGCGCAGCGCGTGCTGGACGCGGTTGCCGAGCTGGGCGAGCACCGTGTCGGGCACGTCGAGCGGGTTCTGCGTGACGAAATAGACGCCTACGCCCTTCGACCGGATCAGGCGCACGACCCGTTCGACGGCGTCGAGCAGCGCCTTCGGCGCGTCGTCGAACAGCAGATGCGCCTCGTCGAAGAAGAAGACGAGCTTCGGCTTGTCGAGATCGCCCGCCTCGGGAAGCTCCTCGAACAGTTCGGACAGGAGCCAGAGCAGGAAGGTGGCGTAGAGGCGCGGATTGTTCATCAGCCGCTCGGCGGCGAGGATGTTGACGACGCCCCGGCCGTCGCGGTCCGTCCGCATGAGGTCGGCGATCTCGAAGGAGGGTTCGCCGAAGAAATTCTCCGCGCCCTGATTTTCGAGGATCAGAAGCGCCCGCTGGATCGCGCCGACGGTGGCGGCGGAGACGTTGCCGTAGACCCGGGTCAGCTCCGGCGCGGTTTCCGCCACATGGGCGAGGAGGGCGCGCAGATCCTTGAGGTCGAGCAGCAGAAGGCCCTGCTCGTCGGCGACGCGGAAGGCGATGTTGAGCACGCCTTCCTGCACGTCGTTGAGGTTCAGGAGCCGCGCGATCAGCAGCGGGCCCATTTCCGAGACGGTGGTGCGGACGGGATGGCCCGCCTCGCCGAAGACGTCCCAGAACACGGCGGGGAAGCGGTCGGGCCGCCATTCGAAGCCCTGATCCTTCGCCCTCTGGACGAAGGCGGGCTTCGCCTCGCCCGGAGCGGCGATGCCGGACAGATCGCCCTTGATGTCGGAGGCGAAGACGGGGACGCCCGCATTCGAGAAGCCTTCCGCCAGCACCTGAAGGGTCACGGTCTTGCCCGTGCCCGTCGCGCCCGTCACGAGGCCGTGCCGGTTCGCCAGCTTCAGCCGCATCTCCCGGTGGCCGTTTCCGAATCCGATCGGAAAGGTTTCGTCCGCCATCGCCCGTCATCTCCCTCGAAAACCGACGCCTTCGTCGCGAGTTCTCTTGATATGGGACGTTTTCGCGACGCCGCCACGTCCTTGTCGTCGCGGTTTCGACGCGGCCCGTGCGTTTCCGCCTTCGGAGGGCCCATGGAAGAGCTGATCCTGCGCATTTCGAAATCGACCTCCCTCGATCCGACCACGGCGCGCAGCGCGGTGGCGATCGTGCTCTCCTTCCTGCAGGAGGAGGCGCCGAAACACGATGTGGACGCGGCCTTCGCCGCGCTTCCCGGCGCCGACGAACTCGCCGCCGAAGTCCCGGCGACGGGCGGGCTCGCCAAGGGCATGGGCGGCGGGCTGATCGGACTTGCGATGAAGCTCTCGTCGCTGGGCCTTTCCATGGCCGACATGCAGACGCTCGGCCGCGAAGTCTTCGCCTATGGCCGGGAGAAGGCGGGCGAGGAGAAGATGGGCGCACTGGTGAGCGCGGTACCCGGACTCGCGGATTTCGTCTAGAAAGGGCCGGACGGCGAGCCGGTCGTGATCAGCGCCCTTCTCCCCTTGCGGGAGAAGGTGGCGCGGAGCGCCGGATGAGGGGTCGTGCGATCTCTCCGAAAACGCGATTTCCTTGTTCCGACCGTAAAACGACCATAGCAAGACCCCTCATCCGGCCCGCCTTCGGCGGTCCACCCCTTGCGGCTGAAAACGCTGCGCGTTTTCTTCACGCCGCTCGACCCGCAAGGGGAGAAGGGAAGAGCCCCACCGGCCGGCATCGACGAGGTCGACCGTTTCCGGTTTCCATCCCGCCGGTCCGCATGACGAACCTCCCTCGTTCGTCGAACGACGAAGTGGCGAAAATCGGCGTTTCGGTGCATGGTCCGCGCGATTTTCGACCGGTCGAGGGACGTTCATGGCCGAATTGCCTTTCGTGACGGACATGCCTCTCGCCTCGCGCGAGACATGGCTGAAGCTCGTGGACGGCGTCCTCAAGGGCGGGGACTTCGAGAAGAAGCTCGTCTCGACGACCGCCGACGGGATCCGCATCGCGCCGCTCTACGCAAAGGCGTCGGGCCGCACGCCCTTGGCGGGCCGCGCGCCGGGTGCGGCTTGGACGGTCATGCAGCGCGTCGACCATCCCGAGGCGATGGACGCCAATGCGCTCGCTCTCGACGATCTCGAGAACGGCGCGACGGGCTTGGCCCTCGTCTTCGCCGATGCGCCCACCGCCTTCGGCTTCGGATTGGAGGCGACGGAAGCCGCGGTCGCGGCGGCCCTCGACGGCGTGTTCCTCGATGCGGGCGTCGAAATCGCCCTCGATGCCGGCACGAAGACCCGAGACGTCGCGCGAATCCTGACCGATCACGTGAAGGCGCGCGGCGTGAACCCTGCCGACACGCGCATCCGCTTCGGCTTCGACCCGCTCGGCGGCCTCGCGACCACGGGTCGCCTGCGCGCCGGTTGGGAACCCGACCCGCCGAACTTCGCCAAGGCCGTGCGCGAGCGCTTGGATCGCGGCTTCACCGCGCCGATCGTTGCGGCCGACGGACGCATCGTCCATGCGGCGGGCGGATCGGAAGCGCAGGAACTCGCCTTCGCGCTCTCCGCGGCCGTCGCCTATCTCCGGGCGCTCGAAGCCTCGGGCCTTTCGCTCGACGCGGCGCGCGGCGCCATCGAATTCCGGTTGGCGGCGGATGCGGACCAGTTCCTCACCATCGCCAAGTTCCGCGCGCTGAGGACGCTCTGGGCGCGGATCGAGACGGCCTGCGGGCTCGAACCGAAGCCCGTCTTCGTCGCCGGTGAAACGGCGTGGCGGATGATGACCCGCCGCGATCCTTGGGTGAACCTGCTGCGCCAGACCGTCGCCGTCTTCGCGGCGGGCGTGGCGGGCGCGGATGCGGTCACCGTGCTGCCCTTCACGCAGGCGATCGGCCTGCCCGACGCCTTCGCCCGGCGGATCGCGCGCAATACGCAGCTCGTGCTTCTCGAAGAGTCGAACCTCGCCAAGGTCGCCGATCCGTCCGCGGGTTCGGGCGGCCTCGAAGCGCTGACCGATGACCTCGCCGTCGCCGCTTGGGCGCTGTTCCAAGCGATCGAGAAGGAAGGCGGGCTCGCCTCCGCCCTCGGTTCCGGCATGCTTCAAGCCAAGGTCGCGGAGACCCGCGCCGCGCGCGACAAGGCGATAGCCCGCCGCAAGGATGCGCTCACGGGCACGAGCGAATTCCCGGACGTCAGGGAAACGCCGGTTCCGGTGCTGAAGCCCTTCAAGCCTTCCGCGGCCTCTACTGCGAACGTCCTTTCGCCCGGCCGCGTCTCCGAGCCGTTCGAGGCGCTGCGCGACGCGGCCGACGCGGCTTCGCCGAAGCCTGCCGTCTTCCTTGCAAGCCTCGGCCCCGTCGCGGCCTTCACGGCCCGCGCCATGTTCGCGAAGAACGTCTTCGAGGCGGGCGGCATCGCCGCCGTCACGAATGACGGCTTTGCGAAGGACGGCGGAACCGACATTCCGGCCATGATCGCCGCCTTCAAGGCGTCCGGCGCGCCCGTCGCCTGCATCTGCTCGTCGGACGAAGTCTATGCCGCGGAGGCGGCCGAAGCCGCGACCGCGCTCATCGCGGCCGGCGCGAATCGGGTCTGGCTCGCGGGCCGGCCCGGCGATCTCGAAGACGCGCTGAAGCGGGCGGGGGTGCACGCCTTCGTCTTCGTCGGCTGCGACGTGCTCGCGACGCTCCGCGAGGCGCATGCTATTCTCGGCATCGAAGCGGAGGCCCGCCGGTGACCCGTATTCCCGATTTCTCCACCGTCCCGCTCGAAGGCGGCCGCATCCCCGAACCGAAGCCGGGGGGCGAGCCTTGGATGACGCCCGAAGAGATCCCCGTGAAGGGGGTTTATACCGAGGCCGACCGCGCGGGCCTGTCCCATGTCGACTCGTTCCCCGGCACCGCGCCCTATCTGCGCGGGCCCTATCCCACGATGTATGTGAATCAGCCTTGGACCGTCCGCCAATATGCGGGCTTCTCCACTGCCGAGGATTCGAACGCCTTCTATCGCCGCAATCTCGCCGCCGGCCAGAAGGGCCTGTCGGTCGCCTTCGATCTCGCGACCCATCGCGGCTATGATTCCGACCATCCCCGCGTCGGCGGCGACGTCGGCATGGCGGGCGTGGCGATCGACTCGATCTACGACATGCGCACGCTGTTCTCGGGCATCCCGCTCGACCGCATGAGCGTGTCGATGACCATGAACGGCGCGGTGCTGCCCGTTCTCGCGCTCTACATCGTCGCGGCGGAAGAGCAGGGCGTGCCGCCCGAAAAGCTCTCCGGGACCATTCAGAACGACATTCTGAAGGAGTTCAT
>CAYNUN010000043.1:0-10287 GCA_964400345.1 uncultured Methylobacteriaceae bacterium | reverse complement strand
TTTCCGCGGCCGTCGGTTCACCAATGCGCATGAGACCATGATCTGGGCCTCGCGCGGTCCCGACGCGAAAGGCTACACCTTTCATTACGATGCGCTGAAGGCGGCCAACGAGGACACGCAGGTCCGTTCCGACTGGTTCATCCCGCTCTGCACGGGCGGCGAGCGTCTGAAGAACGAGGACGGCCGCAAGGTCCACCCGACGCAGAAGCCCGAGGCGCTGCTCGCCCGCGTGATGCTCTCCTCGTCCAACCCGGGCGACGTGGTGCTCGACCCCTTCTTCGGCACGGGCACGACGGGCGCGGTGGCGAAGAGGCTCGGCCGACATTTCGTCGGCATCGAACGCGATCCCGATTACGCGGCCGCGGCGCGCGAGCGCATCGCCGCCGTGGTGCCGCTCGACCCGTCGGCGATCGAGGCGCCGCCGAGCAAGCGCTCCGAGCCGCGCATCCCCTTCGCTTCGCTCATCGAGGCGGGACTGGTCGCGCCCGGTGCGACGCTCGTCGACGAAAAGCGCCGCTTCGCCGCGACGGTCCGCGCCGACGGTGCGCTCCAGCGCGACGGCATCGTGGGTTCGATCCACAAGATCGGCGCGCTCAGTCAGGGCCTCCCCGCCTGCAACGGTTGGACGTTCTGGCATGTCGAGACGGCCGAAGGGCTCGTGTTGCTCGACGATCTGCGCAAGCGCATGCGGAGCCTGATGGCGGCGGCGTGAAACGCCGCTTCGCACCTTTCCGGGTGTGATCCGGGGCGGTACGCGCGATCACGCAGGCATCGTCCGAAAAGCCTATGCCGCCTCCTCCATCGCGCCCCGACTCTTCCGAAATGTCGTGCCATCGTGATCGGTGCGTGAGGCTTGCGACGCCGTCGCACGCGTCGCGGGACCCGTTCCCGAAGGAGATGCACATGGTTCGGAAGACGAGACGTGCGGCGATCCTCGCCGCGACCGTCGCACTCGCCGGTTTCGGATACGCTTTCGCCCAAGCGCCCGGGGGAGGCGCCGGACCGGGGCCCGGGCCGGGACCCGGCATGGGACCGGGGATGGGCCCCGGCATGATGCAGGGGCAGATGCCTCCGGGCATGGCCGAGCGCATTCAAGAGATGCAGCGCCGGATGGAGGAGCATGAAGGCGACGAACGGCATCACGGCCGTTACGGAATGGGTATGGGGCCCGGCACGGGCTGGGGAGCGGGGTCCGGTCTCGGCTTCGCCGGCGCAGGCCCGCTGCGTTTCTGCCTGTCCTCCGAAAGTCAGGCCGACCGCATGATCGGGCGGCTCGAGCGCACGACCCAGCCCAAGCCCGAACAGCGCGCCGAATTCGATGCGCTCAAGGTCGCGGCCCAGCGGGCGGAGAGGACTGCCAAGGCGGCCTGCCCGACCGAAACGGAGCGTGAGGATCGGACCCCGACCGGACGTCTCGCCTTGGCCGAGAAGGGTGCGACCGCCATGGCGGAAGCCATCCGGACCGTGCGTCCGGCCTTCGACGCCTATTACGCCAAGCTCGACGACAAGCAGCGCGACCGCATGCGTTGGGCGGGCGGCATGTGGGGCGGCGGCCGGTGGGATCGTGACGGCGACGATGATCGCCGCGGTCCGCCGCAGGGCGCGCCCGGCACGCCAGGGCAGCCGGGACGGCCCGGTCAGCGCTGACGGCGGTCCACCCCGAGCGCGGCGAGCCCGTGCTCGACGACCTTGCGCATCACCGATGGCAGGGCTTCGTCCTGCAGCATCGTCGTCGGCGTCCAGCGCGATCCCGCCGGGGCTTCCGTCCCGGCGGGGACCAGCGCGACATGCACGTCGAGTTCGAGCGGGAAATGCGTGAAGACATGCGTCACCGTGCCGAGGCTCCGCTTCCATGCGCCGGGCACGGGGACGGCGGCGAGGGCGGCGGCCGGGTCGTGATCCTTCGACCATTCCGTGCCCGGCACCTCCGCCATGCCGCCGAGCAGTCCTTTCGGCGGTCGCGTCCGCAAAAGGACCGCGCCGTCTTCGCGCAGCGCCACGAAGGCCGCCCCGCGGCGCGGCGTGCCCTCGCGCTTCGCCGTCTTGCGCGGGAAGGTCTCCATCGTCCCGTCGCGCCGCGCCGTGCAGGGCGTCCGCCAGGGGCAGAGGCCGCAGGCGGGCGATTTCGGGGTACAGATCGTGGCCCCGAGATCCATCATGGCCTGGGCGAAATCGCCGGGCCTGTCGTCGGGCGCGATCGCGGCCGTGAGGCGCTTGATCAGCGGTTTCGAAGCCGGGAGGGGCTCTTCGACGGAGTGGATGCGGGCGATCACCCGCTCCACATTGCCGTCCACCACCACCGCGGGGCGGTCGAAGGCGATCGAGGCGATCGCCGCGGCGGTATAGTCGCCGATGCCGGGCAGAGCGCGCAGCGCCGTCTCCTCCGCCGGGAAACGGCCGTCATGCCGTTCGACCACGGCCTTGGCGCAGGCGTGCAGATTGCGGGCGCGCGAATAATAGCCGAGGCCCGCCCAAGCGCTCATCACGGCGTCCGTCTCAGCCGCCGCGAGATCGCGGACGCTCGGGAACAGCCGCAGGAACTTCTCGAAATAGGGCTTCACCGCGCGCACGGTCGTCTGCTGGAGCATGATCTCCGACAGCCAGACGCGATAGGGATCGGGCGTCTCCCCCGGAAGCGCGCGCCACGGCAGCGCGCGGCGATGCCGATCATACCAGGCGAGAAGATCGAGCGCCTTTGCGGGCGGGGGCTGGGAGGCTACCATGGTCTCCACACCTAAGGCTCCGGTGGCCCGCCGCCAAGCGGGCCGCCCGCGACCGGACACCGCGCCCCTCATGGCCCCGACGAAACGCCTCAGGCCCTTGGCCGAACTGATCGACGAATGCATCGCCCCGGCGCTTGCGGCGCAAGGATTCGCGGCGGCGGACGTCGTCGTCGGCTGGCCCGAAATCGTCGGCGAACGGCTCGCCGCGCGTTCCGAACCCGTGAAGATGGAATGGCCGCGCCGGCCGAAGCATGTCGGGCCGGACGAGCCGTCCGATCCCGCCGTTCTCGTCATCCGCTGCGAAAGCGCCTTCGCGCTCGAGATGCAGCATCTCGCGCCCGTGATCGTCGAGCGCGTCAACGCCCGCTACGGCTGGCGCTGCGTCGGGCGGATCGCGCTGCGCCAAGGCCCTGTGAGGAAGCTCGCCGAAATCCGGCGGGCCCGCGACTTCGATCCCGCATCGATCGAGGAGGCCCGCGGGCGCGTCGGCGGCGTCGAGGACGAGGGTCTGCGCGAAGCCTTGGTGCGGCTCGGCGCGGGCATCATCGCGGACCGCGGCAAGAAGGCCTGAGCCCGCCTCTTGCCTTGCCGTGATCGTCGTGGCCATTCATGTAGAGACCGTTCAGTTCGGGAGACGTCCATGCTCGACCGCCGCAGCTTCGCCGCCGCCGCCCTCGCTTTCGCCGCGGGCTTCTCCGGACCCGCCGCCGCCCAGACCTTTTCGGCCGCGGAATTGGCCGTTCCCGGGCCGCTGGGCGACGTCGCCTTGGGACGCGCCGACGCGCCGGTGACGATCATCGAATATGCGTCGCTCACCTGCGGCCATTGCGCCACCTTCCATGAGAAGGCGTGGCCCGTGCTCAAGCGCAAATATGTCGATACGGGCAAGGTCCGCTTCGTGCTGCGCGAGTTTCCCCTCGATCCGCTCTCGACGGCGGGGTTCATGCTCGCCCGCTGCGCCGGCAACGACAAATTCTACCCGATCACGGACCTCCTCTTCGAACAGCAGAAGAACTGGGCCTACACGGACAAGCCCGTCGAAAATCTCGCCCGATTCGCGCGGCAGGCCGGATTCACACAGGAATCCTTCGAGGCCTGCTTGAAAAACCAGTCCGTTTATGACGCCGTGAATGCGGTGCGGAAGCGCGGTGCGGAGACCTTCAAGGTCGACTCCACGCCCACCTTCTTCATCAACGGCAAGATGCATCGCGGGGCGCTGACCGTTGAGGACCTGGACAAGATCCTCGCTCCCCTCGTCGGGGGCTGATCCGGGCGTCCTTTCCGCCGAGGCGGAGGCGCGTCGGTGAAGCTCACGCGCCTCAAACTCGTCGGCTTCAAGAGTTTCGTCGACCCCACCGAGTTCCATATCGAGCCGGGTCTGACGGGCGTCGTCGGGCCGAACGGCTGCGGCAAGTCCAACCTCGTCGAAGCGCTGCGCTGGGTGATGGGGGAGAGCTCCTACAAGAGCCTGCGCGCCTCGGGCATGGACGACGTGATCTTCGCGGGTTCGGCTTCGCGCCCCTCGCGCAACACGGCCGAAGTCGCGCTCGTCATCGACAATCGGTCGCGCACGGCGCCCGCCGCCTTCAACGACGCCGATCATCTCGACGTGTCCCGCCGCATCGAGCGCGACGAGGGTTCGACCTATCGCGTGAACGGCCGCGAGGTGCGGGCGCGCGACGTGCAGCTGCTCTTCGCCGACGCCTCGACCGGAGCGCGCTCGCCGGCCATGGTCCGTCAGGGGCAGATCGGCGAGATCATCGCCGCCAAGCCGCAGGCGCGTCGACGGATTCTGGAAGAGGCGGCGGGCATCGCCGGGCTGCACGGACGCCGGCACGAGGCGGAACTCAGGCTTCGATCGGCCGAGGACAATATCCGACGCCTCGACGACGTGCTGAAGCAGATCGAGACGCAAGCCGACGGTTTGAAGCGGCAGGCGCGACAGGCGCTGCGCTACCGCGCCGTCTCGTCCGACATCCGACGCGTGGAGGCGCTGCTGCTGTACGGCCAGTGGCGCGAAGCGCTGGCGGCGCTCGCCCAAGCCGAGCGCATCCTCGCCGAAGGCACGGCCGAAGCGAACCGCCGCGCCGCCGCACAGGCGACGGCCGCGCGCGATCAGGCCGTCGCCGGGGCCGCGATGCCCGCGCTGCGGGAGGCGGAAGCCGCCGCGGCCGCGACGCTGCAGCGCCTGATCCTCGGGCGCGAGGCGCTGGAGGAGGAAGAAAAGCGGGCGAAGGAACGCGCGGCGGAACTCGAACGGCGCGCGGCCGAATTGAAGCGCGACGCCGAGCGGGAAGCCGCGCTCGAAGACGATGCGGGTGCCGCGCTCGCCCGGCTCTCTGCGGAGGACGAAGGACTCGCCGCGGAGACCGAGGCCGCCGCTGCGACCTCGGACGAGGCGCGGAGGCGTCTCGCGGAGCGCGACGCCGCGCTGCTCGAGGCCGAACGCGCCCTGCAGGACGTGCAGGCCCGCGCCGCCGATCTGACCGCGCGGCGCGCGGCCGCCGAACGCGCCTTGAGCGAGGAGAAGCAGCGCGAAGGCCGCGCGCGGGCGGAACTCGCGCAGGTGGATGCGGATGCGGCCGCCCTCGCGGCCTCCTCGGGGCTCGACGAGGAGAGGAGCCGGATCCGTGACGCCGCGGCGCGGGCGGAAACCGCCGCCTCCGCCGCCGAAGCGAGGGTCGACGAGGCGCGCGGGGCGTTGACCGCCGCGCGCGACCGCGAATTGCAGGCGCGCCGACCGTTGGAAGAGGCCGACCGCAACGCCCAGCGCCTCGAAACGGAGGTGCGGACGCTCGCCAAGCTGCTCTCGACCGGCGAGACGGGCGGGTTCTCCAAGATCCTCGGCCGCATGACCGTGGAGCGCGGCTTGGAGACCGCGCTCGGCGCGGCGCTCGGCGAGGATCTCGACGCTTCGACCGATCCGCGCGCGCCGATGCGCTGGCTCGATCCCGGCCCCGCCGCGGACGATCCCGCCCTGCCGGAGGGTGCGCGGGCCTTTTCCGACTTCGCGTCGGGCCCGGCGGAGACCGCGCGCAGGCTCGCGCAGATCGGCCTCGTCGAGCGTGCCGATCTCGACCGTCTGGCCGCGCTGCTGAGACCCGGCCAAATGCTGGTGACGCGCGAAGGCGAGGTGCGCCGTTGGGACGGCATCGCTTCGGCCGCGGGCGCGCCGAGCGCGGCGGCCAAGCGCCTCGCCGAGAAGAACCGATTCGAAGAGCTGGAGGCGCAGGCGCGCACGGCCCGCGGCCTCGCCGACGGGCTTCGTGCAGAGCTGCAGACGCTGCAGGCATCGGCCCGCATCGCGGGCGAAGCGGAGACGGCCGCGCAACAGGCCGCCCGCGCGATCAGGACCGAACTCGACGAGCTGCGCTCCCGCGCCGCCATGCTGGACCGACGCCTCGCCGAAGTCGCGGCGCGCCGTTCCGCGCTGGTCGACGTCAGGGCGCGGATCGAGTCGGGGCTGGCCGAATGCGTGGCCCGGGCGGCGGCGCTGCAGGAACAGTTGACCGCGCTGTCTCCCGCAGCGACGCTCGATGCGGAACTGCAGGAAGCCCGCAGGCTCGCCGAAACGCGGCGGGCCGCCGCCGCCGAAGCGCGCGCCCTCGTCACGAGCCTTGCCCGCGAGGCCGAGTTCCGCCTTCGTCGACGCGAGTCCATCGCGGCGGAGATCGGCTCGTGGCGGAGCCGGATCGAGCGGTCGCAGGGGCGGCTGCAGGAGATCGCGAAGCGCGTCGCCGACGTCGAAGAGGAGCGGCGCTCCTTGGCCGAAGCGCCCGACCTGTTTCAGGAACGACGGCGGCGTCTCGCCGAGGAGATCGAAACCGCGGAACGGACCCGCCGCGCCGCCGCCGACGCGCTGGCGGAAGGCGAGACCGCCGCCGTGACGGCGGACAGGGCCGCGCGCGATGCGCTGGCGGCGCTGTCGGCGGCCCGCGAGGAGAATGCCCGCAACGAGGCGCGGCTCGATGCCGCAGGTCTGCGTCTGCGCGAGATGCGGCGGACGATTCCCGAGCGGTTGGACGTCGAACCGGAGGCTCTGCCCGCGCTGCTCGAAACCGGACCGAACGAGGAGACGCCGCCCGCGGCCGAACTCGAACGCCGGCTCGAGGAGCTCCGCGCGGATCGCGAACGGCTCGGAGCGGTCAATCTGCGCGCGGATGAGGAATTGGAGGAGATCGAGACCCGCCGAAAGCGGCTCGACTCCGAACGCGAGGACCTGATCGAGGCGATCAAGCGGCTTCGCGCCGCGATCGGGAGCCTCAATCGCGAAGGCCGGGAGCGCTTGCTGGCGGCCTTCACGGTGGTGCAGGGGCATTTCGAGCGGCTGTTCACGACGCTTTTCGGGGGCGGTACGGCGCAGCTCGAACTCGTCGAATCGGATGATCCGCTGGAAGCGGGGCTCGAGATCGTCGCGCGGCCGCCCGGCAAGAAGCCGCAGACGATGACGCTGCTGTCGGGCGGCGAACAGGCTTTGACGGCGATCGCCCTGATCTTCGCGGTGTTTCTCACGAATCCGTCGCCCATCTGCGTTCTGGACGAGGTCGACGCCCCGCTCGACGACGCCAATGTCGAGCGCTTCTGCGAATTGTTGCGCGACATGGCGCGCAGCACCGAGACCCGCTTCGTCGTGATCACGCACAACCCGATCACCATGGCGCGGATGGACCGCCTGTTCGGCGTCACCCAGGCCGAGAGGGGCGTCAGCCGGGTCGTCTCGGTCGATCTGACCGAGGCCGAGCGCTTCCTGGAAGCGTCATGACGACGCGGAGCGGCGGCAAGTCGTTCGGACGGGCATGTGATTCCTTCGGAGCGCAGTTGGATTTCCGCGCGTTTACAGGAACTTGCGGGCATCTTGGCTATTCTTGACACTGCAAGGGGCCGAAACTATGGTGCGCGCGGCTGACGGGGGGTTCCCGTGCGGTCGGCGGTTCTTGCGGCACGAGGTTCGCGATGGCGGATGACGGTGCTGAAAAGAAAGCGGTCGACGGCGCGGACTCGTCCGATGCCGAGCTCCGCAAGAGGCTTCAGGGCCTCGAAGCTCGACTGGGCGCGGTCAAGCGGACCGAGGAGGCGGATCGTTCTGCGAAGAACGGTTCCCTGTCCGGCTCCGCCCTCGGGCGCGCCGTGCGGCTGTCGTCCGAACTCGTCGCCGGCGTGCTCGTCGGCGGGGGTCTGGGCTACGGCCTCGACGCTTGGGCGGGCACGAAGCCTTGGGGGCTGATCATTCTCCTGATGATCGGTTTCGCTGCGGGGGTCCTGAACCTGGTCCGAACGGCCGGGCTCGCGGGATCCTCCAAGTCGGGATCCGGCTCGCCGGATCGATGATGAACAACCGCGTGAAGCGGCGCTCCTCCGGGAGCGGAACGATGAGAGCCGAGCGGCAATGGCCGATCCGATTCAGCAGTTCGAGATCAAGACGATTGCGACCCTCGGCAAGATCGGCTCCTACGAGATCGCTCTGACCAATTCCGGCCTGTTCATGATGGCCGCCGTCGCGTTCATCTCGCTGCTGATGCTGGCGGGTTCGAGCGCGCGCGCCATGGTTCCCGGTCGCCTGCAGTCGCTCGCCGAAGTCTCCTACGAATTCGTCGCGGGCACGGTGCGCAGTTCCGCGGGCAAGGAAGGCATGAAGTTCTTCCCGCTCGTCTTCTCTCTGTTCATGTTCGTGCTGGTGCTGAACCTGTTCGGCATGATCCCGGGCGGCTTCACGGTCACGAGCCACATCATCGTGACCTTCTGCCTCGCGCTCCTCGTCATTTCCACGGTCGTGATCTACGGCATCGCCAAGCACGGCACGCACTTCTTCCACCTGTTCGTCCCGTCGGGCGTTCCGGCCTTCGTGCTGCCGATCATCACGGTGATCGAGATCGTGTCCTTCCTCGCCCGTCCCGTCAGCCTGTCGATGCGTCTGTTCGCCAACATGATGGCGGGACACATCGCGCTGAAGCTGTTCGCGGGGTTCGTGGTCACGCTCGGCGGCTTCGGTGTCGCCGGTCTTGCGGGGGCGATCCTCCCGCTCGGCATCGCGGTGGCGATCACGGCCCTCGAATTCCTGGTTGCCTTCATCCAGGCCTACGTCTTCACCATCCTTACCTGCATCTATCTGCACGATGCGCTTCACCCCGGCCATTGACGGATCGGGGACGCGCTCGGACCAGTCCTGACCAATAGGAGATCGACATGGACGCGACTGCCGCCCAGCTCATCGGCGCCGGCCTTTCCTGCCTCGGCATGGGCCTCGCCGCGATCGGCGTGGGCAACATCTTCGGCAATTACATCGGCGGCGCGATGCGCAACCCGTCGGCGGCCGACGCCCAGTTCGTCCGCGCGATCGTCGGCGTGGCGTTCGCGGAAGCGCTCGGCCTCTTCGCCTTCGTCATCGGCATCCTGCTTCTCTTCCGCTGATCAGGGTCCCGGCGGCGACGCCGGGTTCCGTCAGGACTCACGACGCGACCCCTCCGGGTCGCGTCGCTTGTATCGTTGAAGGGCGAGAGAGATGGCGAAGACCACTCATACCGAAGCTCCCGGCGGTCCGCAGAGCGGCGGCTTCCCCGCCTTCCGCTTCGAGACCTATCCGTCGCAAGTTCTCTGGCTCGTGCTCGCCTTCGGCGTGCTGTACGTCGTGATGGCTCGGCTGGCGCTTCCGCGCATGACCGCCATCCTCGACGAGCGCAGCAATCGGATTTCGGGCGATCTCGCCGCCGCCGCCGAGCGGAAGGCGGAAAGCGATCAGGCTCTCGCCGCTTATGAAAAGGCGCTCGCGGAAGCGAAGGCGAAGGCTCAGGCCATCGCCGGAGAAACCCGCGACCGCCTCACCGCCGATGCCGACGCCAAGCGGAAGGCGGTCGAAGCCGACCTTCACGCCAAGCTCGATGCGGCGGAAAAGACCATCTCCGTCGAACGCGAAAAGGCCATGGGCAATGTCCGCGGCATCGCCGCTGATGCTGCGACGGCCATCGTCGAGCGTCTGTCCGGTTCCGCGCCGTCTTCGGCGCAGGTCGAGGCGGCCCTCGCCTCCGTGTCCAAGTAAGGGGCGATCGGGATGCTCGCGAAAGATACTTTCTGGGTCACGGTCGCTCTCGTCATCTTCCTCGCGATTCTGTGGAAGGCGGGCGCCTTCTCCGCGATCGTCAAGGGCCTCGACGACCGCTCCGCCCGCATCAAGGCGGACCTCGACGAAGCCGCGGCGCTGCGTGCCGAGGCCGAAAAGGTTTTGGCCGACTACAAGCGTCGCCGTGCGGAAGCCGAGAAGGAAGCCGCCGAGATCGTGGAGGCCGCCAAGGCCGAAGCGGATCGGATGGCGTCCGACGCCGCCGCCAAGCTCGATGATTTCGTGAAGCGCCGGACCACCATGGCCGAGCAGCGCATCGCGCAGGCGGAGGCTCAGGCCGCCGCCGACGTCCGCGCCGCGGCGGCCGACGCCGCCGTCAAGGCCTCCGAAGCGATCCTCCGGGATACGCTGAAGGGTGCCGCGGGCGCCGCGATGCTCGACAAGAGCCTCGCCGAAGTGAAGGCGAAGCTGAACTGACGGTCGGAAGCGACCGACGGCGAGTTTCGAACG